>CAYVSH010000059.1:0-18081 GCA_964453625.1 uncultured Chitinophaga sp. | reverse complement strand
GTAAGTGTTTTAAAAATATTTTCAAGGCTTAAGCTTTCGCTTTGCAGTGAAACGATGTTCAGGTTTTTATCAATAGCCAGTTGGAGGATCTGTTTTTTTACAAGTTCTGCATCTCCGCACTGAATGCTGTATATAGTGGGTTGAATGTTTGTTACTGATGTAACATGGCTCAGATTAATTAGCCATCCGGATTCAATGGATTCTTTGAATTCTACTTTTACTGTTTGCTGGTTATTTCCCTTTTGTAAGTTGCTGAGTTTGTCATTGGCCACTAATTCGCCTTTGTTAATGATGATCACCCTGTCGCAAATGGCTTCTACTTCCTGCAGGATGTGAGAAGAGAAGAGAACAGTTTTATTCTGTCCCTGCTTTTTGATCACATCCCTTATTTCAATGATCTGGTTTGGATCAAGTCCAGATGTTGGTTCATCAAGAATTAAAACTTCCGGGTCATGTATAAGTGCTGCTGCCAATCCCACTCTTTGCTTATATCCTTTTGAAAGCTGACCGATTTTCTTCTTTGCCTCAAGTGATAAGCCGGTTAATGTAATTACATCTTCAATCTTTTTTTTCCGATCTTGAATTTTGTGAAGTTCAGCAATAAATCCAAGATATTCTCTTACATACATTTCATAATAAAGTGCATTTAACTCGGGCAAATAACCTATCTTCTTTTTTATTTCCAACGGATTATCTGCTACATTAATGCCGCAAACAATAGCCTCTCCACTAGTTTGCTGAAGATACCCTGTTATGATCTTCATAGTAGTTGATTTGCCTGCACCGTTCGGACCCAGGAAACCAACGATCTCTCCCTTTTCTATTTTAAAAGAAATAGTATTAACCGCTTTTTGTTCGCCGTAAGTTTTCAGTAGATTTTTTACTTCGATTGACATACTGTGAAATTATAAATAATAGTGATGATAGAGTGCATCAATACTTTATAGTTAAAAATATTTTATTTTCTTATTTTTGAACACTTCAATGTTAACTATTTAAATCTACTAATTTGTCAAAAAAAATAGATGAAACCGAATTAGCATTCACAGGACGTTTATTTGGAGGATTTATAGCTGATATTAAGCGTAAACTTCCTTACTATAAAAGTGATTTTAAAGATGGGTTGCACTCAAGTGTTTATGGTACGACTTTGTTTATTTTTTTTGCCGCACTTGCAAATGCTATTGCGTTCGGAGCCCTGACGGGGGCACTTACCGGTAATGAGATTGGTATTATTGAAATGATTGTGGTGACCGCTATAGGTGGAATTGTGTTTGCACTGTTTTCAGGTCAGCCATTAACAATTTTAGGCGGCACAGGTCCTATTGTTATTTTTACTGGGTTGCTTTATACTATTTGTCAGCAAATGGAAATACCATTTGTAGCAACATATGCATGGGTTGGTATCTGGTCAGGATTTTTTTTACTTATACTTGCTTTTACAGATGCAAGTGCCTTGATGAAATTCTTTACCAGGTTTACCGACGAAATATTTGCTGCTTTAATATCAATAATCTTCATTGTTGAAGCAGTTAAAAATGTTTCCAGCGAATTCAAGACGGGGAATAGTGATATTTCAGGAGCCTTTTTAGCAGTAATACTTGCATTGGGTACATTTATTCTTACCCGTTCTTTTAAAAGATTTACAAGTACTCCTTATTTCAGTGACTTTGGTCCTGCCCTTGCTATAGTCATTATGACTATTATAGCATTAAATTTTAGTGACGTTGCAGTAAGTACTCCAAAAGTTCCTTCAACTTTAGGTACCACATCTGGTCGTCCATGGACTGCTGATCTGTTTAGTGTTCCGTCATGGGTTATTTTTGCATCTATCGGACCAGCTATATTGGCAACTATTTTGCTCTTTCTAGATCAAAATATTACTACAAGGTTGGTAAATGCAAAAGAATATCGTTTGAAGAAAGGAGGTGGCTATCATCTTGATCTTGCTATTGTGGGTGTTATTGTTTTAGTATCCAGTTTGTTTGCCCTTCCCTGGATTGTGGCAGCTACTGTTCACTCACTTAATCATGTAAAAAGTTTGTCAAAAACAAGGGTGTTGGATGGCGATAGTGAACAACAAAAACAGATTGTTACTGGTGTTAGGGAAAACAGGCTTTCCGGACTGTTAATTCATTTGTTAATGGGAGGCTCAATCTTTTTACTTGGATACTTTGGCTACGTACCAATGGCTGTGTTATATGGTTTATTCCTTTACATGGGTCTTGCTTCATTGGGTGGTAATGAGTTTTTTGAGCGACTGGTGCTATGGATCACAGACCCCAAACTCTATCCAAAAACACATTATACCCGAAAAGTCCCGGTGAAGTATATACATCTTCTGACGGCAATACAACTGGTTTGTTTCATTGTATTATGGATATTAAAAGCCTCAAAGATTGGGATTCTTTTTCCTTTAATGATTGCTGCATTGGTACCCATTAATATCTTTATATACCGGTTTTTCCCCGATAAACATCTTGATACACTGTTAGCGGATGATCCTGATGAAAAGGAAGGTAAACATCTGGTGGGATAATGATGATCAACATATCATTATCCTATCAGGAAAAGAGATTGATTGTTCAAATGAAATCAATAAGATTTTCAGATATTACATGTACGCTATTTTTTCAGAGATCATCATACTCATATAAATTTTCAATATGAGTACCTGCTTTCATTTCAAATACAGGTTTTATAACTCCGTCTTTTAGTCCATACACCCATCCATGAATATGAGGGTAGTTCCTTTCTTTCCAGGCTTTTTGAATGATAGAGGTTTTGGCAAGGTTCATCACTTGCTCCTGTACATTTAGTTCAACAAGTCTGTTCACTCTATCATCTTCGTTTTGAATAGCTTCCAGCTCTGACTTATGTATCCTATAAACGTCTTTAATATTACGTAGCCACATATTCAGAACCTGGTTAAAATCATGATTTGTAGTCGCAGCTTTTACGCCGCCACATCCGTAGTGTCCGCATACTATCACATGTTTTACTTTAAGATGCTGTACAGCATATTCAAGAACACTAAGCAGGTTTACATCAGTGTTCACTACCAGGTTGGCAATATTTCTGTGAATAAAAATTTCTCCAGGCTGTGTTTTTGTGATTTCATTTGGAGGCACCCGACTATCGCTACAACCTATCCATAAGAACTCAGGATTTTGCACATCCTTAAGACGGATAAAAAAATCAGGGTCAGCGATAATTTTTTCGTTTGCCCAAGTTTTATTATTTGATAATAGTTTTTGATATGACTGCATATATACTTAATTAATGTTCGTCCGATACCGTAATTTCTTTTTCATAGTTTCTAACCAGTGATTGATTATTATAGTTCTTCTTTAGCGTTTGTGAGAAACCGTTATCTTTATTTTTGCTATATTTAAACTCTACTTTGATATTCTTAAGTGGAGCATGAATCAGAAAGTCTTCTATTGTTTCTATAACATCTTTATCAATAAAATCTGCTCTGGTAATATCTATGATCACTTCAGAATCAGCTGGTACTTTCTCAAGTTTATTTTTAATAATAGGCTTGTTAAGAAATGAAACATCTTTCCTTAAACGGAATAAATATTTGTTTGCATCGTTTACTACAAATACTGCTGTTTTAAAATTACTGCGTATAATAAAGAATAACCCCACGCCAATGCCAATAAGCACCCCTTTTAAAAGATCGGTAGCTAAGATGGCCCCAATAGTAATTACAAAAGGAAGAAACTGGTCCATCCCCTTTTTATAGAATGATTTAAATAAAGATGGTTTTGCAAGTTTATAGCCAGTATAAATAAGAACGGCCGCCAACGCAGTTTTTGGTATCAGGTTTAGCAAGAATGGAATAAATGCAAGTGATAATAGCAGGAAGATGCCATGGTAAATGGTTGACATTTTAGTTTTTGCACCGGAATTTACGTTGGCAGAAGAACGAACGATAACACTTGTTACGGGTAGTCCGCCAATAAGACCTGAAAAAATATTGCCAAGTCCTTGAGCTTTTAATTCACGGTTAGTAGGTGTTACCCTTTGATATGGGTCAAGGTCATCAACTGCTTCAATACTTAATAATGTTTCCAAGCTTGCCACCAAAGCAAGTGTAACCGCTATTACAATTACATCTGTATTTAATAAATAACTCCAGTCCGGAGTGGAAAAGAAGGATAAAAATTCATTGGCGGATTTAGCTATTGGTATGTTAACAAGATGTTCTCCCGTAAGAGACGCTGATGGATTTGATTGATTGAAAATCGAATTGATTCCTACACCAATAAAAACTAGCAGCAGTGGTGCCGGTACAAACCTGATAAACCCTTTTTTCCCGCTGATGATTTTATCCCAAAAAAAATGAAAGGCAAGACAAACGCTACCAATAAGCAAAGCGGTTTTATTTATATTACCAAAAGCATAAAAAAAGTTTGAGAAGATATTTCCCGATTCTTGTTTAACTCCTTCATCAGATTCAAAATGCGAATCGTCACCAAGCAAATGCGGCAATTGGTTTAAAATAAGGATCAGCCCAATGGCTGCCAGCATACCTTTGATTACACTATTCGGTACATAGTCGCCGATGACGCCTGCTTTACAAAAGCCAAGAACTATTTGAAGTATGCCGGCAATTACTACTGCTACCAGAAAACCCTGAAATGAACCAATTGTCGCAATGGCGGTAATTACGATTGCAGTTAGACCTGCTGCAGGACCACTTACACTTAGATGAGACCGGCTGGCTAAGCCAACTACAAGTCCTCCACAAATACCAGCAATAATTCCGCTCAATAAAGGAGCACCGGAAGCTAATGCGATACCAATACATAATGGTAACGCAACAAGAAATACAACAATAGAAGAAGCCAGGTCATTTGGCAAACTTTTTATATAATCCTTTGCACGGGGACTTGTTGTCATAAAAAATAGATTTATTCAATAAATAAATAGTTATGATACTAATGATATATCAGCAGTATCTAAATAAAAGAGATGGGTAACTTAGGTTTAGAAAATATCCGGAGGCGGAGAGATTAGTTCGCCATGAAAAGCTATATATAAGGCTTCAGAACTATTACCAAATAAATTCACTATTGTATGGCTGAATAGTTTATGATCTTCATGATGATGCAGATACTCTTCTGTCATGGTATTGACCGAAGATGTTTTTTCTTCTGTAGTATTTGCAAATGGATTGTTATCCTCATTATCAGTAGAAGGAGGGGTATTATTTTTCGCTATTTCAGCTTTTTTTACATCTTGTTGATAGCGAAAAATATAAGGGGTGCTAACTGTAAGCCATACAAGGGCTGCTATCATGGATATAGCAGAAACTTTTCGAAAAAAGTCATAGGAAGGTCTGTTTTTTTTCATGAGAGGTAAAAATAGCCATTATTGATTGGTTTTCCTATGCATTTATTATTTCAACAAAGTATTTTACACTAAACAATCAATCGGACTATTTTTGCAACTCATTTTATTGTGAAATGGTATTTTTTATCTCTTTAATTTTCATTGTTGGCTACACAGCAATAACTCTTGAACATCCTTTAAAGATAAATAAGGCAGCTTCTGCCATGCTTACTGGTGTATTATGCTGGTCGGTTTATGCTTTGTTTTCTTCAGACACACATCATGTGAGTGAGCACCTGACGGGGCATTTGGGTGATGTTGCCGGGATTTTATTTTTTCTGTTGGGTGCCATGACGATCGTAGAGTTGATTGATGCACATGATGGATTCCAGATCATCATTGATAAGATACAAACAACAAGTAAAAGAAAATTGGTATGGAGTATTGCCTTTATCACCTTCTTCCTTTCAGCTGCATTAGATAATCTTACTACAACCATCGTGATGGTTTCATTACTGCGTAAAATGGTAGGTGATAAAAACGAAAGATGGATGTTTGCGGGGCTGATAATAATTGCTGCGAATGCTGGAGGTGCCTGGAGTCCTATTGGTGATGTTACCACAACAATGCTATGGATTGGCGAACAGGTAACTACATGGAATATCATGTTTAAAACGTTTATCCCAAGTCTTGTTTGCTTGCTGGTTCCTACTTATTTCATTGCAAAACAAATGAAGGGAAGCCTGGAGAAGCCGGTAGGACCGGAGGAAAAACAATTAGTGACAAGCACTGCTTTTGAAAGAAAGACCGTTTTTTTCTTTGGTGTTGGCATGTTATTATTTGTTCCTGTTTTTAAAACCATCACCCATTTACCCCCTTTCATGGGAATATTATTCGGGCTGAGTGTTTTGTGGGTAGTAACTGAAATTATTCATCATGAAAAAGATGAAACTGAGAAAGGATTATTGTCTGTTAATCATGCTTTGCGGAAAATTGACACTCCCAGTGTATTATTCTTTTTGGGCATATTATTAAGTATTGCTGCACTGGAAGTAACTGGTATTTTAACAGATGCTGCAACATTTATGGATAAGACTGTTGGAAATATTAATATAATCACATTGTTGATCGGTTTCTTTTCTTCTATTGTAGATAATGTTCCGCTGGTAGCGGCAGCACAGGGTATGTATAGCATGGATTTATATCCGACAGATCACTATTTCTGGGAGTTCCTAGCATATTGTGCAGGTACAGGAGGCAGTTGCCTTATCATTGGTTCGGCAGCAGGTGTGGCAGCCATGGGTCTTGAAAAAATTAATTTTTTCTGGTATGTAAAAAAGATAAGCTGGTTGGCATTGATAGGTTACCTGGCAGGTGCAGGGGTATATTTATTATTAAACGAATTCTTATTCTAACTCCTTTGATTTTTGCGGCATCCTGTCGTATTCTCCGCGGAATGCATACCATCCGAATATTACTAAGCCGATAGCTATAGGAGTAAAGATGGCGATGATAATGATCCAGATAACAGGATTATTGATATCCTTTGTTCCTTTGGTGTCTATATTCTGGATTGCTCCAAGTATCAGCTCATAAATTATAAATGGTGCGATCAACAAGAATAAAAGGCCGAAGTATCTTTTAAATGCATTCATGAGCTAATCTTTTATATTTCTATCAATTTTATTTGTTAAGTACATTGTTCCTATTACTAAGCAAAGAATAGCTACACCGATAGGGTACCAGAGCCCAACTAATGGGTCGGATTTATAGGTCGTACTTAATAATAATCCGATAAATGGAACCAAACCGCCAAAAACACCATTACCAATATGATAAGGAAGGCTCATAGATGTGTAGCGGATCTTAGTAGGAAACATTTCAACTAAAAAAGCTGCAATAGGTCCGTAAACCATAGTAACATAAAATATCATCAGGAAAACTAATCCAATAAACTTCCAGTAAGTGAATTGCCCAAGCTTTTTATTTATATATTCTGTTTTTTGAATTTCACCTCTTTTATCAGTTACTATTGTTGTGTAACTTCCATATGTTTGAGTTTTAACAGTAAAGGATGTTTTTGTGATACTATCGTTTATGGGTTCAATCTTTTTATTTATTGTATCTGAATAACTTCGATATCTCCATTCATCAATGCCAACCCAATGTGTTGTATCTGTGTCATTAATAAAGGTTTGAAAAATCGGTCTGTATGTAAATATAGCTAATGCCATTCCTGCCATCATGATCCACTTTCGGCCGATCTTATCACTCAGCCATCCCCAGAAAATAAAAAAGGGTGTGGCAAAAAGGATAGCCCACAACATGATTGTCCTGCTTTGTTCAAAATCTACCTTACAGGTGTTTTCCAAAAAACTTTGTGCATAGAATTGCCCGGTGTACCAGATCACTCCCTGTCCCATTACAGCACCAAACAAAGCCAGTAATACCATTTTAAAATTTGCTTTATGTCGAAAGCTTTCTTTTAATGGATTTGTCGATGTTTTTCCTTCAGCTTTTAGTTTTGAAAACAAAGGCGACTCGGACATTTTCATCCGTATATAAATAGAAACACCAACCAGTGCTATTGATATCCAGAACGGGTACCGCCAGCCACCCCATTCGGCGTTAAAGGCAACATCACTCATATTTGATTTTACAAGTAAGATGATTCCCAATGCAACAAATAATCCAAGTGTTGCGGTTGTTTGTATCCAGCTTGTATAATATCCTCTTTTATTTACAGGCGAATGCTCTGCAACATAAGTAGCGGCACCACCATATTCTCCTCCCAATGCCAAACCTTGCAATAGTCTTAGGAGTAAAACAAGAATAGGTGCCGCAATGCCAATAGTTGAATAACTGGGCACACAACCGATTAAAAATGTAGAACCACCCATTAATATTAATGTAAGCAGGAAAGTGTATTTTCTTCCGATCAGATCACCTAACCTGCCAAATACCAATGCTCCAAATGGACGAACAATAAACCCGGCAGCAAAAATGGCAAGAGTGCTTAATAATGCAGCTGTTGGATTTCCTTCCGGAAAAAATTGGGTAGAGATCGTTTTGGCCAGCATTCCGAAAATGTAGAAATCATACCATTCTATCATTGTTCCTACAGATGATGCACCAATAACTTTTCGGATGTTGGTTTCTTCTTTGTTGATATGTTTCATGAAGTAAATGTTACGATTCTAAGAAAAGTTAACTGTTCGTAACGTACGGTAAAATACAGAATAGATTTCGGTCGTCGAAAAATTTTTGTCTTCGTACTTTTAAGGTATAATAAAAATTGTTATGTCATATCCTTTTCAGATAAAAACGTTCGAAGAATATCATTCAGCATATAAAAGAAGTGTGGAGGATCCTGAAGGATTTTGGGCGGAAGTAGCTGAAAACTTTCACTGGAAGAAAAAATGGAGCAAAGTACTCAATTGGAATTTTAAAGAACCAAAGGTTGAATGTTTCAAAGAAGGAAAACTAAACATCACTGAAAACTGTATTGATCGGCACCTGGCCACATTGGGTGAAAAACCTGCTATTATCTGGGAACCCAATAACCCGGATGAGAGAGTAAGAGTAGTAACCTATAATCGTTTGCACAAAAGAGTTTGCCAGGTAGCACAAATGCTGGTGAACAATGGTGTAAAAAAAGGCGACAGGGTTTGTATCTATATGGGAATGGTTCCAGAACTGGCTTATGCAGTATTAGGTTGTGCAAGAATAGGTGCTATTCATTCGGTCATCTTCGGTGGGTTTTCTGCTCAGAGTATTGCAGACAGATTGGAAGATGCCAAAGCTGAATTTATTATCACCTGCGATGGTGCTTATCGTGGAGGAAAAGACATTCCGCTCAAATCAGTAATTGATGATGCATTGATCGGAAATAAAACAGTAAAGAAAGTAATTGTATATACCCGTACCAGAACACCGGTGAGTATGCTAAAGGGAAGAGATGTTTGGTGGGAAGATGAAATGTTGCATGCAGAAGATGAACTGGAACAAAATGGTAAGATCGATTTTCCTGCTGAAGAAATGGACGCAGAAGATCCGTTATTTATTTTATACACTTCCGGAAGCACCGGCAAACCAAAAGGTGTGGTACATAGTTGTGCAGGATATATGGTTTGGACCACTTACACATTTGTAAATGTGTTTCAATATAAACCAGGCGATATACATTTTTGTACTGCGGATATAGGATGGATTACAGGACATAGTTATATTGTTTATGGTCCTTTGGCTGCCGGAGCAACTTCTGTTATGTTTGAAGGTATTCCTACCTGGCCCGATGCAGGAAGGTTTTGGGATATAGTTGATAAACACAAAGTGAATATTCTATACACAGCACCCACAGCTATCAGAAGCCTGATGGGTTTTGGATCTGAGCCATTGAAAGGGAAAGATCTTTCATCATTAAAAATTTTAGGTACCGTAGGAGAGCCGATCAATGAAGAGGCATGGCATTGGTATGATGAAAATATTGGAAAGAAAAAATGTCCGATAGTAGATACCTGGTGGCAGACAGAAACCGGTGGTTGCCTTATCTCCAACCTGGCCGGTGTTACACCTGCAAAAGCTAGCTGGGCAACATTACCCATGCCAGGAGTACAACCGATACTGGTTGATGAGAACGGAAAAGAAGCCTCCCCAAACTCTTCCGAAGGAGGGGCTTTAATTACTTCTGGCAATTTATGTATCAAAGCTCCATGGCCAGGTATATTAAGAACAACGTGGGGTGATCATGAACGATGCAGAACTAATTATTTTGCTACGTATGATAATCTGTATTTTACCGGTGATGGTGCGTTGAAAGATGAAAACGGTTTTTATCGCATCACCGGAAGAGTAGATGATGTATTGAACGTAAGTGGCCACCGTATTGGAACAGCGGAAGTGGAAAATGCAATTAACATGCATGCAGGAGTAGTGGAAAGTGCTGTGGTTGGTTATCCGCATGATATTAAAGGACAGGGCATCTATGCTTATGTGATCTACAATGGAAGGCATTTGGATGATGAAATGACAAGAAAGGATATTCTGCAAACAGTTTCCAGGATCATCGGACCTATTGCGAAGCCAGATAAGATACAATTCGTTTCAGGTTTGCCTAAAACAAGAAGCGGTAAGATCATGCGGAGGATATTGAGGAAAATTGCAGAAGGCGAAACATCAAATCTTGGTGATACGTCAACATTGCTAGACCCTGGAGTAGTAGAAGAGATTAAGAATGGGAAATTGTGATATAAATACCTTTACAAGGGTATGAAATAGCGGGACAGCAAAGTTTATATTGAAATAAATTTTCTCATGATTCGATCAGCTATTTCATTTTCATTCTTCTTTTATTGTAGTATTTGTTTTTCACAAAAACTTACTATAAACGATTTAGGCTTCACCAATGTTAAGAAAGTAAGTTGTACATCCATAAAAGATCAATACCTCTCTGCAACCTGCTGGAGCTTTGCCAGTAATTCTTTTCTGGAAAGTGAACTTATCAAAAAAGGGAAAGGACAGTATGATCTGAGTGAGATGTATGTAGCCCGTTATTCAATGAAAAGAAAGATCGAAAGACATCTTCAGTTAAAAGGAACAAATTTTTTTACTTCCGGCGGACAGTTTCATGATGTTGTATGGGTGATGAAGAATTATGGAATGGTTCCTGAAGAAGTATACAGCGGTAAACAAAGTCAGGCGTTAAATCATAATCATGGAGAGCTTGATACACTGATCAGTCATTTTGTAAGAAAGATGCTGAAGGAAGGAGTAACTGTGTTAAACCAAAAGCAGAACAGATATGTTGACAGTGTGTTGGATCATTATCTCGGCGTTGTACCATCTCAGTTCACCTACAAGGGAAAAGTGTTTACACCAAAAACATATTTAAAAGAAGAACTGGAAATTGATCCGGATGAATATGTAGAGATCACTTCTTATACACATCATCCATTTTATACATCATTTGTACTGGAAGATAAATACAACTGGACAGGTGATGCTTACTATAATGTTCCGCTGGAAGATTTTTCCGCTATTACCGATAATGCTTTGGCAAATGGTTATACTGTAGAGTGGGATGGCGATGCTGATGATCCTGGTTTTAACTTTAATGCAGGATTGGCTTATTTACCTGTATCAATTACTAATTACCAGGCTAACCGGCAAAAGGCATTTGAAGAACAAACTACTTTGCTGGATCATATGATGCATATTGTGGGTTCTGCAAAAGATAAGTTTGGAAAGAAATGGTACTATATTAAGAATTCATGGGGTGATTATTCTAATTCACTAGGTGGATTCCTTTATATGCAGGAAGATTATTATCTTATAAGAACAGTTGCTATTATCGTCAATAAAAATGCAATTCCTGCGGCAATAAGAAAAAAGATGCTGTTCTAATTGACTTTGCTGCTGAAAGTTTCTAAAAAATGCCATTTTGTGCTTCTTACAAATTATTTTTGACGGCATTTCCTTTTGGAAAGGATAATATCTTATGAACAGACAGCGGTTAAAGCTTAGAATTCGTTCTGCACTCAAATGGCTGGGTTGGGTACTACTGGTACAGTTTGTTTTGTTAAACATCAGTGCGGCGCTGTATGCACATAAGTTTTCTCATTTCTATAATAATAATTCTTTAGCAACAGATTTTTCAAAGGAAAATGTATTTGAAAAAACCTGGCGTTTATTCACAGGGCCAAAAATGTCAAAATCGGTTATCAAAGAGTTGCCGACCTTTCCTTATGAAACAATCGGGTTAACCACAAAAAAAGGTCTGAACATCGAAGCATGGTATGGTAAAACGGATTCTGCTGCTTTGGGAACAGTCATCCTTTTTCATCCGCTCACACAGAACAGATCATTGGTATTATCAGAAGCCTATGAATTCCGCTACCAGGGTTATAATGTTATGCTGGTGGATTTCAGGGCACATGGAAATAGTGATGGCAGCAATACAAGTCTTGGTTACAGGGAAGATGAGGAAGTGAAGCTGGCGTTTGATCACATTAAAAACAGAGGCGACAAAAATATTTTTCTTTGGGGAAGTTCTTTGGGGTCTGTGGCAATTATCAAAGCAATAGCTGAGTATAATATAAAACCTACCGGTGTAATACTGGAAATGCCATTTCAATCTTTAAAAAAACATTTGCAGGCAAGAGTAAGAACAAACGGTTTTAGTGGATTTCCAGAAAAGCCTTTTGCATTTTTAGTAACCTGCTGGATGGGACTGGAAAGAGGATTCAACGGTTTTAAGTTTAAAACAACCGAATACGCAACAAAAGTTAATTGTCCTGTTTTAGTACAATGGGGCAGCAGTGATCAAATAGTTCTGAAAAGTGAAACGGATAATATATTTAATGCAATTGCTTCTAATGATAAAAAGCTTGTATTGTATGAATCAGCAGGTCATGAGTCCTTTTTGCAAAACAACCCTTTAAAATGGAGGATAGAAATTGAAAAGTTTCTTTCTTCCTACAGTAAATAAAATCATCTTCTGATAGTAACCTTTGTTCCGTTGGCTGTATAGTTATAGAGTTCAATCACTTCATCATTTTTCATAGAGATGCAGCCCTCTGTCCAGTTTTTATAACGGTCTATCATGTAATCATCATGTGGCCAGGTGCCATGTATTCCAATGCCACCGCCAATACTGGCATTGGCTGGTATCTCACCTCTTTGTTTTCGCTGGTTGAATTTTGTACGGCTTTCTTCATTCGGATAATCCAATGTGAGAAAACGACACCATTTATTATGAACTCTTTTAGCAATAATGTAGAATGTTCCTTCAGGTGTGTTCTTATCGCCCTGCATTTTTTTATCACCAAGGCTGTTGTTTCCAAATACGACAGGGTAAGTTGCATACCATCCTTTGTCGTCATATACACTCAATTCATAATCTGATTTGTCAATTACAATAGAGATTTGACCCACAGGCCCTTTGTTATTCCAGTTAAACCGCTTTGTCACTTTTGAACGGATTGAATAACTGACATCAGTTGCCAGCAGGCTGCTTCCCAGGAACAAAGAGGTAAGGACAAAGAAGTGTTTCATTTGCGATAAAAAAGTTTTCAGTAAGGCCAGGAGAGTTTGCAAACTCAGGTGGGAAGCTGCATTCTTTTCATGGCTATAAATCAGTCACCGTCTAAATGTGCAAACGAAGTGCCACGAAGCTTTATTTTGTTGTGTGGATAAGCTTGTCCGGACAATTTCGGGATTTTAACGGTACGTTTAGAAAAGATACGGAGGATAAATTCTGTTTTGAATTATTGCCAATAAAAAACCGGTCTTCTGCAAAGAAGACCGGCGTGAAATATTTCAACAGTAAATATTACCAGTTGCTAAAACGGAATCCAAAATTATAAGGTGTCATATCCAAACCTCTTTCATACATATTCTTGAAAGCATAGGAACCATAGAAACGAACAGGACCTAACGATAACTCAGCTACATAAGAAAGTTTCCATTTTTCCAAATCAAAATCATCTTTTGCTTTTTTCTTTTTCTCATCAGATGTGATGGTTTTATTCCGGGCACTATACAGGTATCCAACACTTACACCAGCACTCAGCCCAAATCCATTTTTGCGATTTGGAGTAAAATTGAAGTTCAGCATCATGGGTACAGTAAGGTAGTCGGCTGCTAATTTGTTTTTATCATATGTTCTTCCAATAGTACCATCTAACGAAACAACTGGGGCATTAACAACAGCGGGAGGGTTTGCATCGTAACGAATGGGGCGTTTGAAATGGTAATTGTTCAGTTCTAGACCTAATCCGTATTTCAGGTTAACAACATGCTTGGCTACATTCAGTTTTTGCATAAAGATCCACACATTCACATTTCTTGATTTGCCATCTTTGAGTTCAAACCATGTTTCATTACTACCAGGTGCATAGGCCTGGGCTGCAGCACTTCCATAATTGGTGTTATCATTATAATTGGAAAAGCCAATATCAAAGATCCACCAGTTGGTAGTGAGGTTTGATTTTTTATCGCCCCGGCGGCTGCGGATCTTGTATTCCTTATCATTCTCGCCATCCTTTCCTTTATTTCCGGCTTTACGGATGATGACCATGCCGCCAATACGGATAGTGTCTTCAGCCGGTGGTTTATTTTGTGTGCCGGTAGTATCTGTCTGAGCAAAGCTTGTCATCAAGGTGCATAATGCTACACTTAGGGTAATTATCCTTTTCATTTGTTTCATTGTTTTAAATTAATTGTTATTTCAGTTTGATGGAAAGGCCTGCTACCAGTAACCTGTCGTCATCATTTGTAGCGTCAATGTTGGTTCTTTTTTCAAAGGTCCGTGTTACTTTCCGGAAGAAGCCACGGAGTTTGTTTTTCTTACCATCATCTTGCTGGGCCTCCTCAATAAAAGAGGCATTTGCATAGTCTGACGGTTGAGCAGGTTTAGTTGTTACAGCAGGATTAGTTAATACATTTTCCTGGATTGTTTTATTAGGAGTATTGACGTTGGCTATGCTATTATTGGCTGCATCAATTTTTACATTTGGATTATTGGATGGCTGAGGAAGATTGTTAGATGGCTTTTCATTATTAGTAGCTATCAAAACAGGTTCGTCTTTTTTGTTGGAAACAGGGCTATTGTTTACCTGCAAATTAATGACTGGTCTTGTAACAGGGTTTTGTGTTGCTGTGTTTTTATTAATCTGTTGTTTGGCAACTACAGGAACTTGCTGAACGGTATTACTTTCATCCGGTACAACATTCTGCGGAGCTTGTTTATCATCAATATCAGCAACTATATTTTCTTTTGATTGCTGTTCAGTGAGATTATCAGTTGGAGGAACTATTTGATCTTTTACAGGATTGGTATTTACAATTGCATCTGTAGCGGCTTTCCTGTTATTCAACATAAAGAATGCAGTAATACCTAATGCAATTATCAATACAGCTGCAACCCTTAGCCATGGGAATGCAATACGGCGTACTTTTTCTTCTTTTCTGTATAATGATTCCTTGTCGGCAAAAACTATGGATTCTGGTTGCAGCCTGCATTGTTGTAGAAGTTCCAGTTCTTTTTTAGCTAGAGGATTACCAGCGATGAATTGTTCAACTGCTCTTTTTTGATCAGGCGTCAGTTCATTATCATTATATAACAAAAGCCATTCTTCGTAATTGGCAGCATTGATCAACGCATCTCCTTTGATCAGTTCTTCTTTTCTGTTAAATACAATGGAATCGTCGGGTACCAGTTTATACTGTTGTAATAGATCCAATTCTTCCTTCAGATCAGGATGTAACTGAACAAACGCCTCCACCATGCGGCGGTCTTCGCTGCTGAGTTCATTATCCATATACAGGATAAAATACTCTTCGTAATTATGGCGGTTTATGTTCATGATATCTGAGGTCTGAAATCAGAGGCAAGAATCATACTTCTTACTTCCGGCTTCATATTTTAAATTACATTTTCAACTTTTACCAAATAACTTTTTAATTGTACCCTTGCTCTATGCAAATATACTTTTACCTGGCTTGCATTCAGGTTCATTATTTCTCCTATCTCTTCATAACTATAACCTTCATAATCTTTCAGTAATACCAGTGATCGTTGCGTTTCACTTAATCTTGCTAATGCTTCATCTAATATCTTCTTAAGGTTGCTGACAGGTTTATTTTCCACCTTTGTGTCTTCACCAAAATCTTCTTTCAACTGGATCCGTTTTACTTTCCGGATATGATCGATCATTTGGTGGTAGGCAACAGTGAAAAGATAGGATTTGCTTTTTTGCGCATCTACATTCTCCCGGTTGCGCCACATTTTTTCAAATGCGGTCTGCACTACATCCCTCGCATCTTCCTCATGTCGAAGATTCTTTAGGATGAAGCGGTACACATTGTCTGCATACGTTGTTACACATTCATTGTATTCTTGTTCAGTCATAAACAGCCGGGTGTTCTAGAAGTAAAACTATGACCTGTTTGACAGGTAATACGGCCTGCCGGACAGAAAGTTACAAAAAGATGAAAAAATTTTATTGCTAAAGTGCTTTGATAATCAATAAGTAAACCCTCTCAAAGAAATTGTCTTGATAAAGTCTCATGGATCACATCTTCACCAACCCTTTTAGTTTTGCAATCCTTTACCGAGGTCTTGCAACAGGTGGTTTTTTCAACAGGCGGTGTCGCCTTATTTGTTGCTGCAGAAGTAGTTAGGGCATAAAGACCGAATACCGCCAACAGGGCAAATAAGCCAGTCATTATCCAGTTTTTTTGGTGCATATTAGCTGGTTTTTGGGTTTGACGAAGGTAATAGCCAAATTGTTACACAAATCTAAAAACTGAGATATGAAGTTGAAAGTGCTAAGTTGATGAACTGTTCATTTTTACTGATGAACTGATGAGATCTGAGTGAAGAAACTATAGTACGGGTGGTTTATGAATGAACTGTTTCAAGAGGCTACTCCTACAACTTCTTTGTACACAGTATATTTGCCGAAAACAATTTTCATATGAATGAAAACCTTGTACAAAGAATAGCCAAAGAAGTAGATGAAATAAAAGCATCCGGACTTTACAAAAAAGAACGGGTTATTGCCAGCCCCCAGGGAGCTGAAATAATAGTAAATGGTAAAAGAGTTTTGAACTTTTGTGCCAATAATTATCTCGGTCTTTCATCACATCCAAAAGTAATTGAAGCAGCACACAAAGCAATTGATAACCGTGGATATGGGATGAGCAGTGTACGTTTTATTTGTGGTACTCAGGATATTCATAAAGAACTTGAAGAAAAGATTTCCCAATTCCTGGGTGTAGAAGATACCATATTATATGCAGCAGCATTTGATGCAAACGGTGGAGTGTTTGAACCACTATTTAATGAACAGGATGCAATTATTTCTGATGCATTGAATCATGCCAGTATTATTGACGGGGTAAGATTATGTAAGGCACAACGTTTCCGGTACGAACATAATAATATGGAAGACCTGGAATCCAAACTGAAAGAATCAGCCAATCTCCGCAGCCGTATCATTGTTACCGATGGATCATTCAGTATGGATGGAACAATTGCACAATTGGATAAAATCTGTGACCTCGCAGATAAATATGATGCAATAGTGATGATCGATGAGTGTCACTCTTCCGGTTTTTTGGGAAAAACAGGAAGAGGCACCCACGAATATCGTGGTGTGATGGGCCGGATAGATATTATCACCGGTACATTGGGCAAAGCATTAGGTGGTGCCAGTGGCGGATTTACATCCGGCAGAAAAGAGATAATAGATATGCTTCGCCAGAAATCAAGGCCTTATTTGTTCAGCAATACATTGGCACCTTCCATTGTGGGAGCTTCTATTGCGGTTTTGGATATGCTGACGGAAACAACTGAACTGAGAGATAAGCTGGAATACAATACAAAATATTTCCGCAGTAAAATGACCGAAGCCGGTTTTGATATCAAGCCCGGCGAACATCCTATTGTTCCTATCATGCTGTATGATGCAGTGCTGGCACAAACCATGGCTGCCAAATTATTGGAAGAAGGTATTTATGTTATTGGTTTCTTCTTTCCGGTTGTAGCTAAAGGCCAGGCAAGAATAAGGGTACAACTAAGTGCTGCCCATGAACAAGACCATTTAGATAAAGCCATTGCTGCATTTACCAAAGTGGGTAAGGAACTGGGGGTTCTGAAATAACAAATATTTAGAAGGTTATCTAATATTCAGAGCTCTTGCTGCCTGTTTCAGCGTTTCAGCATTTACATTATCT
>CAYVSH010000058.1:0-18425 GCA_964453625.1 uncultured Chitinophaga sp. | reverse complement strand
GGCTGATCTCAACCATCATCTGCTGAGTCTGGTTTGCCATCCTTGTCACTCACTTCCAGTTTACCCTTGGCAACCAGCTTTCCAAAACCCATGATTACATCGATCTTATTCTTTTTCATCAGGTATTGAACACCCTTACTCATTTTGTCGGCTACACCGCGGCTTCTTTTAATAACCGATTCAAAATTGGGGGTGCCACTTGCCTCAATACCAAAATCCTTTGCATGTTTGATATATTCATTTACCTGGGCACTTTTCAATAAAGCTTTTGTTGGGATACAGCCCCAGTTGAGACAAATGCCGCCCAGGCTTTCTTTTTCAATAACTGCTGTCTTAAAACCTAATTGAGATGCCCGGATAGCTGCTACATAACCGCCTGGACCGCTACCGAGAACAACCACATCGTATGCCATATTTAAATTGATTAGTTGGTAAGAAAATTAATTGAAAATATTGAGCAGCGAAGTTATCTGAAAACAGGCAATTGGGCAAAAAGCAGCCAGTCGCTGTTTATCTGCCTATATAGCCGTTAAAAGAATAATGCGGCACCATATTTTTTCTTTGGATATTTTAGCAGATTCATTAAGCCATGCGAAAACTTCTATTTTCTTTTTTTCTAATAAGTATCACCACTTTTCCCTTTGCCCAACTTCCCGTTGGTAATGAAATTCGAATCAGCCTGAAGGATGAGAATAGTTTGCCCGTGAACAATGCCACTGTCATTGTTTTAAATGCGGATTCAACTCAGCTAAAAATGGGCACCACTGATAGATATGGTATTGTAGCGTTTAAAGAATTAGATTTAAAACAATATAAGATCAGTATATCTCATACCGGGTATCAGCCTGTTTATCTTTCTGAAGTAAATACATATGCTGAAACGATTACAAAACTGGATATTACTCTTAAACAGGAAGCTTCTATATTGAACGATGTAACTGTTGTAGCCAAAAAACAGTTTATACAATTTGCCCCGGATAAAACGGTTATCAACGTGGATGCCGGCATCAGCAATGCCGGAACCAATGTGATGGATGTACTGGAAAAATCTCCGGGAATAACAATTGGAAGGGACGGAACGATAAGTATGAAAGGGAAACCATCTGTAATGGTATTGATCGATGGAAAGCAAACTCAATTAAACGGGGCTGAATTGCAGGCTTATCTTTCTGGAATCAATGCATCACAGGTTGATGTTATTGAACTGATTGATAATCCCGGAGCTAAATACGATGCTGCGGGCAATGCAGGTATTATCAACATCAAAACAAAGAAAAACAAACAGAAAGGTTTTAATGGCTCACTCAGTACAAGTTTTGGTCAGGGCTTTTATCCAAAAAATAATAACAGTCTCAATATTAATTACAGAACAGGGAAGTTCAATTTTTTCGCTAACTATGGTAACCGTGTCGGCTACGAGAAAATGAACATGTATGCTTTGCGTAAATATTTTGATAAGAATGGAAATGATTCATTGTTACTACGGCAACCCAATTTTACGAAGACAAATATCAATTCTCATAACTTGCGAACAGGGATAGACTTTTTTGCATCTCAAAGAACAACTTTAGGACTTGCATTTAGCGGTAATATTAACTCCAGGAATATAAGCAGTTATAGTACAATTGACTGGATGTCCCCATCGTATGTAATTGATTCTACCATCAATACATGGGGTGTGAGAACAATGAAATTTCAAAGAGCAGGTATCAACTTTAATGTTAGACATACTATTGACAAAAGCAGTGAAATAGTTGCGGATATAGACTTTATTAAATTTGATATCAAAGGTGGGCAGTTTTTTCAAACACAACTGGACGTACCGGGAAGTGTAGTGCAAGCTACTAGAGGAAATATTCCTTCAGCACTGAATATTTTTACAGCAAAGTTTGATTATTCAAAAAAATTTGAGCATTTTCTTTGGGAGGCAGGATTAAAAACAGCCACTACAAATACCGATAACCTGGCAGAGTACTATTTTAATGATGGCAACAACTGGTACGATGACCTTAGCCGGAGTAACCATTTCCTGTATGATGAAAACATACATTCAGCTTATAGCAGTATAGACGCAGAAAGGGGTAAATGGCATTGGCAGGCTGGTCTTCGGTACGAAGCAACAAATTATAAAGCGAATCAGTTAGGCAATACAGTTGTAAAAGATTCATCCTTTACTAAAAACTATGGAAGCCTGTTCCCAACTGCTTTTGTATCCTATAATGCAGACAGCAGCAATAATTTTACATTTCGTTTTGGCAGAAGGATTGACAGGCCACAGTTTCAAAACCTGAATCCTTTTCTTGTCACTATTAATAAATATACTTTTGAAGGAGGTAATCCATTCATCAGGCCACAATACACCTGGAATGTGGAGATGGTACATACTTACAAACAAATATTATCAACCAGTATCTCTTACAGTTTCCTGAAAGATTATTTCTCCCAGATATTCATTATTGATTCCAACAGCAGTAACGTCAATAAGAATATTATCATTTATACAAGGGGAAATGTTGGCACTTTTCACAATTTTGGTATCACATCAAGCTTACAATTACCTGTAACCAAATGGTGGAACCTGACTGCAATGGCAGTATTTAATCGGAAAATTATTGAGGGGTTTGTTTGGGGGCCATTTAGGGCTACAGTGAGTCAGCTAAATGTCAGCCTGAATAACCAGTTTAAATTTGGCAATGGATGGGCTGCTGAATTAAG
Organism: uncultured Chitinophaga sp.; assembly: GCA_964453625.1. Lineage (GTDB taxonomy): Bacteria > Bacteroidota > Bacteroidia > Chitinophagales > Chitinophagaceae > JJ008. The sequence continues at coordinate 15,710 of CAYVSH010000058.1, read as the reverse complement.
TGGTTATTATTTATCAAACAGCCAGATAGATTTGCAGGAAACATTAACGCCACAAGGAGAAATGGGAGTCGGTATTTCAAAACAGGTATTGAAGAATAAAGGAACCATTCGTTTCCATATACGGGACATCTTTTATACTCAGAATTATTCCGGGTATTCCAATTTCGAGAATGCCGATGAACCTTTTGAAGTGAAATGGGATTCCAGGGTTGCCAGGATTACCTTTAGTTGGCGGTTCGGAAAAACCATGAAAGCCATTAAACGTTCCGCTGGTGGGGCTACTGAAGAAACAGAAAGGGTGGGTAGCGGAAATTAACCGGGCTTAGGCTTTGAAAACCAGCTAAAAAGCTCTTTCCACAGCCTGTTAAGAAAAAAAAGGGTTTTTGAGTTAAATTCTTGAATATTCATCCTTTATTATTGACATTTTACCCCTACCTTTGCCGTCCAAAAAATTTTGTATCAATCATGGCCAGAGTATGTCAGGTAACAGGTAAAACACCGATAGGAGGACACAAGGTTTCTCACTCCAATATCAAAACCAAGCGTCGTTTTCTGCCCAATTTGCAGAAGAAGAAGTTTTATCTCGCCGAAGAGGACAAATGGATAACATTGAAGCTTACTACAGATGCTATCCGCACTATCAATAAGAATGGTTTATTGAGTGTAGTAAAAGAGTTAAGAGCTAAAGGCGAAAAAATCTAAAAGTATTAAAGTTTAATAATCATGGCAAAGAAAGGAAACCGTGTACAGGTGATTCTGGAATGTACTGAGCACAAAACAAGTGGTCAGCCGGGTACCAGCCGCTACATTACGGTAAAAAACAAGAAAAACAATCCGGAGAGATTGGAACTGAAAAAGTTCAACCCGATTTTGAAAAAAGTAACTGTTCATAAAGAAATCAAGTAATCATGGCAAAAGCAGCAAAAACGGCGATCAAGAAAGATCCAAAGCAAGCCGCAGAAGCAAAGAATTATTCAAAAGTTATTAAAGCTGTACGCAGCCCAAAAACTGGTGCTTACACTTTTAAAGAGCAGATGGTTCACAAAGACAAAGTGAAAGATTTCCTGGCTCAGAAATAATTTTGTGCAATCAAACTATTTAAAAGCTATTCGTGACATAACGGATGGCTTTTGTTGTTTAATTTGGGTTTAGTGAATTTTGAATGAAAAACAGTTTCTCAGATTTTACTCCTATTCACTATTCACCACTCACTATTCACTAAAGTAACATGGGATTCTTCAATAAGATATTCGGCAAAAAAGAAAAGGAAAGCCTTGATGATGGTTTAAAAAAAACCAAAGAAGGTTTCTTTGCCAAGATCACAAAAGCTATTGCGGGTAAAAGCACAGTGGACGAAGAGGTATTGGACAACCTGGAAGAAGCATTGGTTAGTGCAGATGTTGGTATTGAAACCACAGTAAAGATTATTGAGCGAATTGAAAAAAGGGTAGCAAAAGACAAATACATGAATGCCGCAGAGCTTAATAAAATGCTGCAGGAAGAAATTGAGGCTTTGCTTACAGATGCCCCGGAATCAAATAGTTATGCTTTTGATACAGACTTGCCAGCGAAGCCTTATATTATTTTAGTAGTGGGAGTGAATGGTGTGGGAAAGACAACCACCATTGGTAAGCTGGCTTATAACTTTAAGAAGGCTGGTAAGAATGTTTTGCTGGGTGCTGCGGATACCTTTCGGGCAGCCGCAGTTGATCAGTTGACTATCTGGAGCGAAAGAGTTGGAGTGCCGATTGTAAAGCAGGCAATGGGCAGCGACCCGGCAGCAGTAGCTTTTGATACAGTGCAAAGTGCTGTATCAAAAAATGCAGATGTGGTATTGATTGACACAGCCGGCCGTTTGCATAACAAAGCCCACCTGATGGATGAGTTGGGAAAGATCAAAAGAGTAATTCAAAAAACAATACCCGATGCGCCGCATGAAGTGTTGCTGGTACTGGATGGAAGTACTGGCCAAAATGCATTGGAGCAGGCAAAACATTTTACAGCAACAACGGATGTGTCGGCATTAGCGGTTACCAAATTGGATGGAACTGCTAAAGGAGGTGTAGTATTGGCAATTGCAGACCAGTTTAATATTCCGGTAAAGTTTATTGGAGTGGGAGAGAAGATGGAAGACCTGCTTGTTTTTGATAAACATGAATTTGTTGATAGTTTATTTAACCTGGAAAAGAAAGATGTATAGTGAAGACAAAGAAACTACATAAAGACAAAGTCAACATCATCACCCTCGGATGCAGCAAGAATATGGTGGACAGCGAAGTGCTGAGTGGTCAGCTGATAGCTAATGATATTGACGTGGTGCATGAGAATAAAAAACTGGATCACAATATTGTGGTGGTAAACACCTGCGGCTTTATTGAAAAAGCAAAAGAAGAAAGTATCAATACCATTTTGGACCAGGTGGAATTAAAAAAAAGAGGTAAACTCGATAAAGTGTATGTGACAGGTTGTTTAAGTGAACGATATAAACAGAACCTGGAGACTGAAATTCCGGAAGTAGATGCCTACTTCGGAACAATGGAACTGCCATTGATATTAAAACAATTTGAAGCAGATTATAAAACAGAACTGATCGGTGAACGGTTACTGGCTACACCACAGCATTATGCCTACATGAAGATATCGGAAGGCTGCAACCGTACCTGTGCCTTTTGTGCCATCCCGTTAATGAGAGGCCAGCATGTAAGTAAACCGATTGAAGAACTGGTAAAGGAAGCCGAAGGCCTGGTTAAGAAAGGTGTGAAAGAAGTAATGCTCATCGCACAGGAGCTTACCTATTACGGTCTCGATATTTACAAAAAAAGGATGTTGCCTGATCTGCTTAACCGTTTGGCTGATGTAAAAGGATTGGAGTGGATAAGATTGCATTATGCATATCCTTCTAAATTTCCATTAGAGATTTTGGATGTAATGAGACAACGGGATAATATCTGTAATTACCTTGATATGCCATTGCAGCATGCAGCTAACAATATGCTGGCTGCTATGAAGAGGCAGATAACAAGAGAAGAAATGGAAGAACTGACGGCAGCTATCCGTGAAAAAGTTCCCGGTATTTGTTTGCGTACAACTTTGATAGCAGGATTTCCCGGCGAAACCCTGGATGATGTGGAAGAACTGAAAGAGTTTTTGCAACGCCAACGTTTTGACAGGGTCGGTATCTTTACGTATTCCCATGAAGAAGGAACCAGTGGCTTTGCATTAACAGACGATGTGCCTGCGGATGAAAAAGAAAGAAGGGCACAGGATGTTATGGAAGTACAGCAGGAAATTTCTTACGAATTGAACCAGGAAAAAATAGGAAAGGAATTCAAGGTCTTAATAGATAAAAAAGAAGCAGGCCGCTATCTTGGCCGTACTGAATTCGATTCAGTAGAAGTGGACAACGAAGTGGTCATTCATTCCAAAAAGAAATTACCCATTGGCGAATTCGTAAATGTAAAGATCACTAAAGCCTATGATTATGATCTGGAAGGTGAAGTGGTAAGTTAATGCTCCTTTTCTGCCTTTTCAATATTCCTGTCAGGGAGAAGCCACATAACTGCAACGAATATTATGATGGCACCGGCAAAGGCAGCATGTAAAAATGCAATGGGTATGGAAATGCTATAAAGTACCAGTGATAACATTCCTTTCTTTGATTGCTTTATCAATACTTGCCTGAATACTTCATTGCTCTTATTGCAGTTTTGAATTACTTTCAGCAAGATGTAATACGCAACACCGCATAAGTTCAGCAATAGAGCATACACAGCAACAGTTTTCGCTTCAAAATGATTTTCTCCCATCCAGCCCGTAGCAAAAGGAATAAGAGATAACCAGAAAAGCAAATGAAGGTTGGCCCACATCACACTGCCATTTACTTCTTTTATTGAATGTATAAGATGATGATGATTACCCCAGTAAATACCGAGCATTAAGAAGCTTACTATATAACTAAGAAAGACAGGCCAGAGTTTTTGCAAAGCCGTCCAGGTTGCTTCATGCGGTACTTTCATTTCCAAAACCATAATAGTGATGATGATGGCGATCACACCATCACTAAAAGCTTCTACTCTTGTTTTTGTCATTGTACAATATTAAATAAAATCCATTCTCAAAATCCAATTCAACAAACCTGAATCACCTATGCCCATCTGTGTTTTTATGTATCAAACAAAATCTGCGAAGCAGAATCCACCTGAGCTTATCCGTTCAATTCGTGTAAATCTGTGTTCCTGCGTTTCTATTGCCGCAGGCAATCATAATTTATCTTCCTTTGCCATCAAAAATTCAATATCTTAGTCAATAACCATAAACCGATCTCATGGCAGATAACAAGAATGTATTTCTCAACCGGGACCTTAGCTGGCTTAGTTTTAACCAACGGGTGCTGATGGAAGCCGCCGATCCCTCGGTGCCTTTATACAGCCGTATATCTTTCTTGTCTATTTTTTCCTCCAACCTCGATGAATTTTTTCGGGTGCGGATGCCTTCCATTTTTGCTTACACCAGTATCGGCTCAAAAAAGATTTCCATTGAAGATGAATATCCCAAAGACCTGGTACAACAAGTGCAGGTAATGGTTCAGTCGCACCTGCAGGAATTTGGCCGTATTCTTACTACGCAGATCATTCCTGAATTACAAAAGAATAATATCTGCCTGTATTACAATCAACCTATCAGGGCTGAGCATACCGAAACACTCCGTGAATATTTTCTTTCCAAAGTATTATCCTTTCTGCAGCCGGTTATTATGCGAAAGGATAACCAGGTCAATATTTTTCTAGAGAACAATGCACTTTATTTTATCATTGATCTGGGAGCACCGGATAATCCTGGTAAGCATATCTATGGTTTGCTCAATATCCCATCTTCCAACCTGCCGCGATTTACAGAGTTGCCCATGCTGGGCGACGATCATTATTTACTTTTCATGGATGATGTGATAAAAGAAAATCTGCAGGAAGTTTTTCCCGGTTTCACTATTCATGGTGCATGGAGTGTAAAGCTTACCCGTGATGCAGAGATGAATATTGAAGATGAGTTCACCGGCGACATTGCGGATAAAATAGAAAAGCTATTGCTGAAAAGGGAAGCAGGTCATGCCACACGGTTGCTCTATGATGAAAAGATGCCCGATACGGTGCGGGACTTTGTACAAAAATATTTTCAGATTCGAAATGAAGAAATGCTGGCCGGTGGCCGTTATCACAACCTGAAAGACCTGAGCAGTCTTCCCAATCCATCAGGAAAAAAACTCACATATCCATCCTGGCCGGCTGTCAGTCATCCGGGTTTCAATAATCATCATTCCATCTTTCAGAGTATAACAGAAGGTGAAAAGATGCTGCATCTGCCGTATCATTCATACAATTATATATTGCGATACTTTAATGAAGCAGCCATTGATCCTGCTGTAAAGGAAATTTATATAACACTTTATCGGGTAGCTGCAGATTCACATATTGTAAATGCACTAATCAGTGCGGCCAGGAATGGGAAAAAGGTAACAGTGTTTGTAGAACTAAAGGCCCGGTTCGATGAGGCCAATAATATCAAGTGGAGCAAACGGATGAAAGCAGCAGGTATCAGGATCATCAACAGCATACCCGGGCTGAAGGTGCATGCAAAAGTGGCACTCGTAAAACGTATTGAGGACAAACAGCCAAAGAACTATTCCTTTCTCGCTACCGGAAACTTTAATGAAGCTACCGGCCGTTTCTATACCGACCATGTTTTCTTTACAAGCGATAAAGAAATGGGTATAGAACTGGAATGGCTTTTCGGTTACTTGCAAAGCCGTAAGCAGCCTTCGGAATATATGAAGCTGCCTTTCCGCCACCTGCTTGTTTCGCAGTTCAACATGGTAAAGCGTTTCGAAAAACTCATTGACAGGGAAATAAAAAATGCAAAGAAGGGACGGCCTGCCGGCATCATCATCAAGCTGAACAATATGCAAGAAAGGTCAATGGTAGAAAAACTATACGAAGCCAGCCGTGCCGGTGTAAAAGTGCAATTGCTCGTCCGCAGCATCTGCAGTGTGGCGCCAGGAGTGCCGGGGCAGAGTGAAAACATTACCGTCACCCGTATTGTAGACCGCTACCTGGAACATGCAAGGGTATTCGTTTTTCACAACAATGGCAACCCGCAATACTTTATGGGCAGTGCGGACTGGATGAATAGAAACCTGCACAGCAGGGTAGAGGTAGTTTTTCCACTTTATGATAAGGGAATATGTGATGAATTAAACAAAATCTTGCAATTGCAATTGACAGATAATTGTAAAGCTGTGTCAATAAATATTCAATTAAATAATGAAAGACTGATAAATGGCCATTCACCACTGGCAGCACAACAAGCTATTTACGATTTCGTGTCAGGAAAAAGCAAATAAAAAAGAACTTTCGGATGAAAGTTCTTTTTTAAGGATATTACTGTTTGAAGTAATAATTACATTTTTGGCATAACTACACTATCAATTACATGTATCACTCCATTACTGCCCTTAAGGTCAGTAACTGTAACATATGAAGAACTTCCATTTTCATCTGTTAATTTAACTTTCCCATCTTCAATTGAAGCTGTCAATTTACCACCGCTCACCGTTGTTAATGTAACTGAGCCATTTCCATTCTTAATTGCTGCTAAAACTGAATTTGCATCAAGATTTCCTGAAACAACATGGTAAGTGAGAATTTTAGCAAGTATTGATTTGTTTTCCGGTAAAAGCAATTTCTCTACTGTTCCGGCAGGTAATTTTCCAAAAGCATCGTTTACAGGAGCAAATACAGTAAATGGCCCGTTGCCTTTTAGAACTTGTACCAGGTCAGCTGCTTTTACAGCAGCCACAAGTGTTGAATGTGCTTCTGAACCAATAGCAATATCAACGATGTCTTTTTTCTGGGCAAATGTGAAAGTCGTAGATAATAATGCAACAATTACTAATAATTTTTTCATTTTTTTTATTTTAATGATTAAGGAAGTAAAACTCTATCGATTAGGTGTACAACACCATTTCTGCACATGATATTCGTTGCAGTAATATTTGACCTATTTGTTCCGTTGCCATTTCCGGTAATAGTTGGCCCTCCGCCAGTACCATTTGTTAAATTGATAGTTGTATTACCACCAGCAAACATGGTCAAATTTGTATTAGAAAGATCAGATGAAAATGCTCTGCCTACTACAACATGATACTTAAGTACAGCAACCAGTGTTCCGATTGGTATATTATTAATATCAGTCAATGATAGGGTTGCTAATAGTTGTGTAAAGGCAGCATTTGTTGGTGCAAAAACAGTGAGTCTTGAATTACTAAGGGTAGAAGCTAAAGTAGGGTCTCCACCTGGAGCTGATGTAGCTCTTGTTACTGCTTTTACTAAAGAATCAAGCCCACCAGCTACTGCAGTTTCAACAATATTTCCAGCAGGGGGTACTAATACCTTGTTTAAAACATGTATTACACCATTATCAGCACCTACATCGGCCGTAATAACTTTTAAGCCGTTCACATATACACCAGAATTGTTTTTAGTGACAAATACAGAGTCACCACTTGCAGTAATCACTTTTGCATTTGGGCCGGCAGGAACATCCGCAGCCATTACTTTTGCTCCAAGGGTATGATACAATAATATACTCTCTAATTGTGCTGGAGTTAAAGTATTAATTGTTGTAGTTGAAATTCCTGAAGCAGTAAAACCAGCATCATTTGGAGCAAAAACGGTAAATGGGCCAGTTCCACTTAAGGTAGCTTGCAGATTTGCTCTTACAACTGCTGCTCTTAAAGTTGAAAAATCTGGATTTGAAACGACAACATCAGCAATGGTATTACTTGCCGGTGAGTTATCATCTTTATTACAACTAAATAAGATAAATGCCGCTGCCATAAAGGCCAGGGATAATTGATGTGTTTTTTTGGTTCTCATAATTTTTTAATTTGTTTAAGATATAAGGAAAAACATTAAACAAAATAAAAGGTTCAAAACAACCAGAATTTTTTTTGAGAGGAAGAGATAAGTTTAATCTTTAGGATTTTTCTACTCAAATAAGTTAAACATAAATATGTTTAACTTGGAAAGATTATCCATTGCCACATTAATATTTAATATTGGTTTAATACAATTATTGAGTTTCAGTAAAAAAACCGCTCCTTGGTAATCAAATAATATAATGTCTGATTCTTTTCATAAACATCCAATGTAAATGGCAACTTTACATTTTTTCTCGAGATAATATATTAGATGCCTAAATCAAATCGATTTCACTATTAAAATTCAACTTGCAGTTTAGTTTTTATTTACCTTTTCTCTTCCCGCAAATTCTTTAACTTCAGCAAAACCAAAAATCATGAGGTTAGCTTTAATTCTTATCTGCATTATAGTAATGCAGCCCCTCGCTGCGCAGGTACTTATTAAAAATGTGAACGTAGCCGATGTAGAAAATAAGAAAATGCTATCAGGCTATAGTGTGTTGGCACTGGATGGAAAAATAGTGGCGGTAGATAAGGATATTAAATTCAAACTACCAGCAGGTACAGTTATAATTGACGGAACAGGTAAATACCTGGTGCCTGGTTTTACAGATGCCCATGTGCATTTCTTCCAGAGTGGCGGTATGTTTGCCCGTCCTGATGTTATTGATCTTCGGAAACACCAGACGTATGAAAAGGAACTTGAATGGGTACATAATAATATGGAAGACTTCTTGCGCCGTTATGCTGCCAATGGCATTACATCCGTAATAGATGTGGGTGCATCGTTCAATTTTCTATCGCAGAGGGATACATTTCTTACCAAGGCTTATGCACCGCTTATCAAAATGACGGGACCGCTGTTAACGACTTATATACCGGAGCCGTATAAAAAACTGGGTAATGAATCTCCATTCACTTTTATGGAATCAGAAGCAGGTGTTCGCCAGTCGGTAAGAGATCAGTTATTATTGAAAACTGACTTTATAAAGATATGGTACATAGTTCTGGATGCTGATAAGGAGGCAGGGGCAAGAAAGAATTTACCCCTGATAAAAGCAGCGATTGATGAAGCACATAAAAATAATCTGAGGGTTGCAGTACATGCAACAGAACGCATCACTGCACAGTTATCGGTAGAAGCCGGCGCCGATTTCCTTGTACATAGTGTGGATGATGAAATTATCAGTGATAACTTTATTCAGCTATTGAAGAAGAATAAAACGGTGCTTTGTCCCACATTGGTAGTTGTGGGTAATTATAACAAGGTGTTAGGGGATAATTATCATTTTTCTACAAATGAATTAAATACTGCTAATCCAACAACAATAGCTTCCATCCTTGAATATCCAAAGCCTGATACAACATTAGCAGCCAGATATATTAATGTTTTAGCAACTCCGAAACAAAAGGAACAAAGTGAAAAAGAATTTGCAAATATGATGACCAACCTAAAACTACTGGTGGAGGGCGGCGTTACCATCGCTACCGGAACAGATGCAGGTAATATCGGTACACAGCATGCATCATCTTATTATGAGGAACTTAAAGCCATGCAAGAGGCCGGTATGGATAACTGGCAACTACTGGAAGCATCAACCATAAACGGAGCAAAGGCAGTGGGAGAAGAAAAGCAATGGGGAAGTATTACGAAGGATAAACTGGCGAATATGCTGGTACTTGCCAAAAACCCATTAGATGATATTGTGAATTGGCAATCGATAGATTGGGTTATAAACAAGGGAGTGCCGTACAAGCCTTCATCATTTGTGAAGCATACACCAGCCATGCTTGCCCAGCAGCAACTGAATGCTTATAATGCACATGACCTTGAAGCTTTTCTTGAGCCATATGCTGAAGATGTGGAAATATATACCTTTCCGGATAAACTGAATGTAAAAGGGAAAGCGGCCATGCGGGAGTCGTACCAGTTCGTAACAAAAACACCGAAACTGTATTGCAATTTACTCAACCGTATTATACAGGGTAATATGGTGATAGATCAGGAGGAAGTATTTGGTTTTGGCGACAAGCCGGTATATGGAACCGCCATATATATAATTGAAAACGGAAAGATCAAAAAGGTTTACTTTAAACAATAGTGGGAAGTGAATGATCTATGTGGAATAGTGTAAACGGCTTTGGTCAATTCAATATTCATCAGGCTTCCTAAAGATTCTCTGTATGTTTATATAAATACCAAACATCACTCGGTTTTACATACAGGCTGAAAGTAGAGTCATCCACTTTCTTCACTGGCCATTCAGTAAGTTTTTTTAATACCAGTTCACTTTTTACAATTGTCCAAGGGCCTGCCGATCCGTTAAAGAATTCGCATTCTCCATCAGTTTTAAGTTTCATCAGCCGAATCGGTGCCATACTTTCTTCTGCAGTCCATACTTTTCCCTGTAGCCATGTTTGCAGGGCTTTGTCGTCTTCACTTTGTTCATTCTCTGTTTCTTCCTGTAGAATGCTTGTAGTTACTTCAGGTGTTTCTTTCTTTTCCTCTTTGCTACCACAACTGTAAATAGCAAAAAGGCAGCATGTGATCAGTAGTGATTTCATGTGGTTGGTTTTGGTTAAAATGAGTTTTGTTTATTAACATTCGCTGAAATTAAATGTATGATCTTTAGTACAGGTCACCTTTTGGGGTGAATTATTTGTAATAAAAAACCGGCTTCTTTCGAAACCGGTTTTAATAATTAATAATCATTGATCAATAACCTCGCACCCCTTATCCTAATTGATCATCACAGCACCTGTTGCCAATCGCTTACCCGTTCTATCCACCAATACAATACGATAGATGCCAGCATTGTTTTTACGTATATCTACATCCATTCTTTGATATGGAGTAGTGATTGAGTATGCTTTGCTGTACACCATTGCACCTTTAGAGTCAAAGATGTTCATAGTGAATGATGTAGTGGAGGCGCTGTAATAACTGACCTGGAACTGTCCATCATTCGGGTTCGGCATAATGAACAGTTTTGAAGTAGCCGAATCACCTATTGCAACTACATTCGAAGTAGAGCTGCAACCACCGGCATTTACTACATTAACCGAATAGCTTCCGAGGTCATTCAATGTAACATTTAACGAATTACCTGTAGCACCAGGTACTACAGATGCACCTTTCAGCCATGTATATGTATATGTACCCGGAGGGGTTACTGTAGCAGTAAGTGTTGTTGTCAATCCGGGGAACAATCTTGTATAAGGTGATGCCGATAAACTAACAGATGGCTGCGGGTTGGCTGTAACCGCAGTAGCTGTTGATGTGGCAGAACAACCACTGGAATTGGTAACCGTTACACTATAATTGCCACTTGTACCTACCGTAATACTTTGGGTGGTGGCACCAGTGCTCCATAACCATGAGCTGCCTGTTGATGCAGTTAAAGTAACTGTATTTGGCTGGCAGAATGTAACAGGTCCTCCTGCACTGATATTAGCTGCAGGAACAGGGTTTACCGTAACGTTAGTTGCTGCAGAGTTACTTACACAGCCACCGCTTTGGGTAACAGCAACAGTATAAGCCGTTGTGCCAACTGGTCCGCTAACAGTAATGGACTGTGTGGTAGCACCATTACTCCAGAGGTATGATGTACCGCTATTCGCTGTAAGTGTTACACTTCCGCCCTGGCAGAATGTAGTAGTGCCACTAGCGTTAATGATAGCAGGGGGGTTTGGATTTACTGTAACAGTAGTCGCAGCAGATGTAGCACTGCATCCTGATCCATTAGTAACTGTAACAGTGTAGTTGCCGGATGTGTTTACCGTTATGGATTGTGTTGTTGCACCATTGCTCCACAAATATGAACTACCTGCTGTAGATGTAAGCACTACACTTAATCCCTGGCAGAAAGTTGTTGGGCCTCCTGCGCTGATATTTGCTGTAGGTACAGGGTTTACTGTAACAGTGGTTGCAGGCGAAGTACTAACACAAGTTCCTGTTGTTATAGTAACACTGTAGCTTCCGGATGTTGTAACAGTAATAGATTGAGTTGTGGCTCCATTGCTCCATGAATAACTGTTACCGGGTGAAGCAGTAAGTACAACACTACCACCCTGGCAGAAAGTTGTAGGTCCTGCAGCATTAACTGAAGCAGGCCCAACGGAGTTGATTGTTAAAGTAACGGGTGTTCTTGTAGCACTTTCACAGCCGGCAGACGTATTAAAGCTGGCTGCATGGTATGTAACAGTACCCGGAGAGCTCAAAGTCGGGCTACTCACTACAGTCCCGCCTGTAGCAGCAGTGTACCAAATTACAGTGTGGCCAGATGGAACATTCGCTGTAGCAGTTAATGTAGGTGTCGGATCACCAGGGCAAACATTTGCTGTTTGATTACCTCCACTTACAGGTGCCGCTACTGGTGTACTATTGAAATTAACAGCATGGTTTACGGTAGGCGACTGGCAACTTGCGTTAGAAGCAAATACTGAAACATTACCGCTGCTGCTGCCAGCAGTATAATTGATAGTAACTGAAGTTGTTCCTTGCCCACTGGCTATAGTGGCACCTGGCGGTGCTGTCCATGTATAATTGGTAGCACCTGTAACTGTACTAATGCTATAGGCTACACCGTTTGTAGGTCCGCATATTGAATTGGCTCCGCTGATAGAGCCGATCGCTCCTAATCCGCCACCGCCGCTTGAAACTGTAACATTAATCGCATTGGATCTTTCTCCTTGGGCTCCAGTAGTATTATTTTTTGCTCTGATATGAAACCACAAGCTGGCAGAGGGTGTAAGACCGGTAGCAGTAAAGTTTGTACCTGTCAGGTTTGTTGCAAGGGGAACAAAGTTCCCGGTAGCACTATTTAACATGGAAATATCATAATGTGTTGCATTAGTGGTTGCTGTCCATGTAAATACTACTTCACCGGCATTACAGCTAACACCGCTACCGGCAAAACCGGTTGTGGTTCCTAATATCTTGAATGTTGCATCACTCATATCAGTAAGAGCTCCGCTGGTTACTCTTACCAATGCAGTGGATGTATTGGCTCCCGCCGGAACGACCCAGGCAAGCCTTGAGGTTGCAGCACCAACTGTACCGATGGTTGTCCAGCTTCCACCATTATCCAATGAGTATTCTACGGTTTGATTGCCTGTAACACCTGCACTGTTCCATGTTATAGTTTCGGAAGAACCTGGATTGAAATTTTCATTCCCGTTTGGATAAATGATTTCTATGTATGGCATTTCAACACTCCATGTTAATGCATATTGCTGATTAGGCCCTGTAGGTATAGATGTACCCGTTACCCTTAGTGTATAGTTGCCAGCAGGAGGGTTATCAATTGTAACTTGTTCTATATTGCTAACATTATCAACTCCTCTTACAGCAGGAGTGCCTGGGTTTACCGGGTCAAGTATCCAGGGTAATGTTGTATTGGCGCCTTCTATAACTGTAAGGTCAAGGTTGTTTACTAATGCAGGATTTGAATTGGCAGCAGCAGCCGGATCGTTCCAGGTAAGCATTACTCTTAATCTTGCAGCACCGGCAGGTACAGCAACAAGCATATCATTTACTGCACCTGTTGTTGTTGTATTTAGAATATACCTGTTTGTCTCTAGGATTTTAACTGCTTCCAGTGCATTGATTCGTCCATATCCAAAGCGATAATCTGGTCCCGGGTTACCAAGATCATGTGCAGTATTAAGTATTGTATTCTTTATTAAAGTAGATGGTGGCAATGCATCAGCATTTAGTTGCTTATACCGCTGCACCAATAAAGTAACGGAACCAGCAACACCCGGTGTTGACATTGAAGTTCCCGATAAGGTGGCGTAACCATTCAAAGGTGTAGAGGTTGAAAAAACACTAGTTCCGAAAGCACTGATCTCGGGTTTCACTCTTCCGTCCTGTACTGGTCCGCAACTGCTGCTGCCTGATAGAGCTTCTGCAGTGGTGATATTGGCAACAAGGATATTATTCTTGGCAGATTTTCCACTGGCTGTGATAGTAGACCATCCTCCTGTACAAGCTGTTTGTGAATTTCCGGCTGAATGACAATGCAAATGAAACGGGAAATTGTTGAGGTTAAGGTCAGATTCACGGCTGGTATTTGAATATATAACACCTGCGCCATTAAGTCCGCAGGTTTGAGTACTGCCATACGAGTGGCTACTGACTACAAGGTTGTTCAATGGAATAGCATTGGCCATTTCTGATTGAATGTTTCCACTGAAGTTGTATGAAAATAACCTGGCATTTGGTGCCATTCCTCTTGCGATAGGATTGATCAGGCCACGGCCAAGAATTGTACCTGAGCAATGCGTCGAGTGCTGAGAAGGTGAATTGAATTCAACCTGTGTTAAACGACCTGCAGGAGAAAAGTCAAGATGGGGACTGATCTCACCTTCATCCCAGATACCTACACTTATACCGTCACCTTTCAGGTTTCTTACACCATCATTCAATATGTTTACCCTGTGCAATGTTCTTCCCAAAGTATTTTCTGTTTGATTCGGCGGGTCTACAAATTCCACCCACTGCACAAAAGGAAGTGCTACGAGGTTGGCAGCATTTGCCTGGGGTATCCGTATTGTAAATCTTCTGAACATTTGTGCATCTTCAAGAATGATTGCACCCAAAGACTGTAAAGAAGAACTGATAGCAGCAGCATTTATCTTTTCGTAAGTAACCACATTCACATCAACAGTGCCAAATGATCTTATTGCATGTGGCGGAAATGTTCCGGACAGTAATACCGGTACTGTTTTCTGTTCGCTTGTGAAAGCAAATACACTTCTGATATTAAATGAAGAAAAAGTTGCCGGATCGATTGTTCCCGGAACAGAAGCAGTATAAGCAAGGTTAGGAATATAATCTTCCAGTACGATACCGGATGATCTAAGTCTTGTCTTTAAAGCCTCATTAGGCAAAGAATAAAACTGTATCGTTACATAATGCTTATTTCCAAATGAACTTTTCTGAAAAACAGTTGAGTTTTTGGTAAGGCTGCTTCCGTTTTCAGCTGGAATAAACTTTCCTGAGTGAAGCAGAATGTTATAGTCATTTCCCTGCTGGGCAAACATGAGCCCCGGAAAAAATAACATGAGAAGTAAACGATAAATGCGGGTAAAAAACAATTTCATATATTATATTTTTTAGCGGTGCTAAAGATAATCTAAAAAGACATTGGGATTTGAATTTGTGAAAGGCTGTGGACAGTTAGTTTTTCAGTGAAATACCGTAACATTTCGTGTCGTTTTATATGATGCCTTTTAGCATAAAAAAGTGAATGTCTTACCTTTAGCAAAATCAAATCATTACTATGTCGTTTGAATGGATTGGGGTATTCCCTGCATTAACAACAAAATTTACAAAAGACGATCAGCTAGACCTGCCCCTGTTTGAGAAAAACCTTGATGCACAATTGGCCGCAGGGATACATGGAATAGTATTGGGTGGAACACTTGGAGAAGCCAGTGTACTGACAACACATGAGAAAGAAGAGTTGGTAAAATTTGCTATAAAGAAGGTGAAAGGAGAAATTCCTGTCATCATCAATATTGCTGAAGGCTCAACAAAAGAAGCATTACAACAAGCTGCTATGGCAAAACTATGGGGAGCACAGGGTTTAATGCTGTTGCCACCGATGCGTTACAAATCTGATCATAGAGAAACGGTTACATACTTTAAGACAATTGCCAATTCTACTGATCTTCCGATTATGATTTATAACAATCCTGTTGATTATAAGATTGAAGTGACATTAGATATGTT
>CAYVSH010000057.1:0-18870 GCA_964453625.1 uncultured Chitinophaga sp. | reverse complement strand
CTACCAGCCCGAGTAAAATAGCCATGATCTGGATAGATCTTCTGTTTGGTTTTATCGGCACACCTGACACATATGCTTTTTCTACGATTTGCGCATTACCGATATTAGATGCTCTGGAAATTGCTGTTTGTTCTTTCTTTTCCTGGAGTACATTATAGAGTACCTGTTTGTTATCAACCTGGCGTTTTAAATCAACATAACCTTTGGATTTATAGGGCAATGCCTGTAACTGTGCTTCTGATTTACCGCTGTTATTCCGCAATGCACTTATAGTTTTTGTATATGAACGTTTGATATTGGCAAGGTTTTCTAATAAACTTTGTCTCAGTTTTTCAATCTGTCCATTCGCTTCCTGTACTGCCGGGTTATCTGGAGGAACATTCCCATCAAGTAATTCCTGTCTTTGTATCTGTAATTGATTATATGCTCCAACCAGTTCATTCAACGTAACATCACTTAACCCATAGGAAGAAGGCACTACTACGGTACCAAAAAAATTCTTCTTATCCTGTAAATAGCTTTCAATAAAATCCGCTGTGTTTAATTGCAGCAGTTGTTCATTGATAGCTTTATCTACATCTTTTATATTACCAAAATAAGCATCTGTCTGTGCTTCAATATCAATCAGGTTATTTTCCTCAATATAACGGAGCAGTATATTTTGTACACTGTCAAGTTCCTTACCTAATACAGCCATCCGGTTATCAATGAAAGATATCATCTGGTCTGAGGTTCGGTTCTTCAGTTCCTTTGTATAATCTCCATATTCTTCCATTAACTGGTTGATAATATCTGCACATTGATTGGGATTTGTTCCTTGCATACTGATATTCAGAATACCCGTCCCTGTTGATTTAGGTGCAACCATTAGTGAGGAAGCAAATCGGCCTGCTGCACTGTTTGTAGGAGTGTATTCAACAGTATAGTCACGGGATACTCCCACCTCCGGGTTTCTTATTAATCTAAAAGTCCCAAACCTGTTCTTGAAGTATTTTCCAAAACTAATAAGTGTATTGTCTTCATTTACTCTGAATTCGTTATCACTGTTGAATTTTATTTTCAATGTAAAGGGCCTGAGCGAATCCGCTAATTCAACCGCTTCAATAAGGAATGGCCCTGTCTTATAAATATTGATCGTTTTGATCTTGCCTTTTACATAATAATCGTATTGAAGATTTTGTTTTTGTACCACTCTTGTCATTAAAGCCCTTGATTTCAAAACCTCAATTTCACTTTGTATGTTTATGCCCTTATTACTGCCAAAAAGATCATCAAATTTATCTGACCGGCCACCTCCTTGCTGCTGATCAGATTTTAATAGCATAGTTCCCGTTGTACTGTAAATAGGAGTAGTATATCGCAAATAGGCATAAGCTCCAAACAATGCTAACGCAACAGACAATATAAATACCGGAAGGAACCGGACATATTTATAAAAAATGTCCCTTATTGTAAGGTTCCAGAGTTCACTCTTTGCTTCATTCCGTCTGTTCAATGCGTCTTCCATGTAGTGTATTCCTGTACTAAGATTAAATGAAAATTAGTTCTTGATAAAAATATTTGCCAAGGTGGCCGCAACAGTCACTATGGTAAAGGCAAATGTTATTTTTTGCGTTATTCTCGCCTGCTCGGCTTCTTTCAGTTTTTGCTTGGTCTCATCAACAATGAGTACATCGTTTTGTGCCAGGTAATAGTAAGGTGATTCAAAAATATCTTTTGATGAAAGATCAATAACCCCTGTTTCTCTTTTGCCATCTACTTCCCGAAGTATCCTCACATTGTCCTTTTTGCCGTAATCTGTTATACCCCCTGCAAGGCCAATTGCTTCAATCACCGTTAGTTTTTCCCCTGGCACCGATAACAAACCCTGGTTAGCTACCTGTCCAAGAACTGTTACTTTGAAGTTTAGAAACCGGATGATAACAGTTGGTTCTCGCAGTAATTCGACAGGTGTTGTCAGTCTTTTCTTTATTTCTGAGGCAAGTTCTCCCTTTGTTAACCCTTCGGCATGAATTACGCCGAGACGATGATGTTCAATATTGCCGTTCAGGTCAACAAAATATCCGGCAGTTCCTGTCTGTCCAACACCAGATGCTGGTTGATTATAAATAGCATCTGATTGCTCTGGCTTGGTACTCAAACTGTATATCTGGATAGAAAGCTGGTCATTCTTTTGTATCCTTAATTCCGGGATCTTCAATTCTCCTTTACTAGTTGAATCATTTACCTTATCCAGGTAATTAGGCAATTGTTGTACTGGTTTACAGGAAACAAAATAGAGTGGGAAAATGATCAAAAGCAGTAGCCTGTTGAATTTCATTGATAAGTAATTAGAAATTTTATACATCGGATAGTTGGATAAAATTATTTTATTCTGGCTGTGCCGAAGTTAATTTACTTCTGTCAATTGTGGCTATCAAAATATACCCAAGGCTGTCTATTGCCACCTTAGCTGTTTTTTGACGAAGGTTCACCACCTTGCCCTCATGATCCATCAGTGTTCCGTTGGTAATACGTACCCGTTGGTTCTCTTTTAACTGCACCTGCCTTGCTTCTACATTTTCATATTCATTCAGGAACCTGCGGATAGCACTGATCTCCTTTTCTTTTATCACTGCAGGTTTTCCATCCCAGTACACAAAGTTGATAGCTCCCGTTGTCATTCTCACATTGGAACGGTCTGCTTCACTTACTTTAACGAAAACATAGGACTTGAATAGGGGTTCTTCTACGATCTTATACCTGTCACTCCACTTCCTGCGAACCTTATTCAGCGGGCAATAACTTTCCAGTCCCTTCTCTAATAAAAGTTGATTTACCTTTTTTTCCCATCGTGGCCGGGTATAAACGGCTAACCATTTACGTACGGGTGCAGTATTTTTCATCACATAGCTTCGCCACCTCAGTCACATTCTTATTTTTTAAAAATGGGCTGATCAGGCAGGCTGAAAAACCCCAAAAAAACAAGGTTATTTAGCCATTTGCTTGCAAATATAAAGGGAAGAATGGGAGTGGCAAGAGAATAAAAATGGCAGATTATGAGGGATTTATTCCCATAAGTTAATAACTATTTCGATATGTATGTAGGCAATTATCATATTATTAATTATTGACGGGTAAACACCCGTTTCGTTTTTTTCAGCATTAGGCAATGTATGCTTCATGTATCAGCCATGTATGGATAGAGTATGAACAGAGTATGAGGAGAGTATGAAGTGAGTATCGGGGGTGCCACCCTCAGGCATTCCAGGAGTATGGCACAAGTATCAGGTAAGTATCAATAAAACTCTCAACTTTCAATTCCTTACCAACAGAGCCTTTTTGTGCCCATTTGCGCCCAATCGTTCCCATTTGCGCCCATTTGGGAAAGAGGCCTTTCACCACTTCGTATATTAGCAGCAAGTAACCTAAAGTTTCAGGTATAGTTGCTTCGGGGATGTAAAGGAGATACCTCATATCTGCTTCAGGGATACCCCTGACCTAAGCCATTAATCTGGGACATTTTCTGCTTTAAAACAATAAACCAGACATGAAAACATACCCACCACCTCAAACAGAATTTATTGTAAAACCGGTAACACATACAAGACTCGCTGCTGCGTATGATTGCAGTCCTAAAACATTATACCGCCATTTACAACCATTCAAAAAAGAAATTGGCCCTCGAAGCGGTTACATGTATTCCATTGAACAGTTGCTCTTCATCTTTGAAACAATCGGCTGGCCCAAACACTCCCTAATTAATTCTATTAACCATCAACCATGAACCAATAAACACCAACTATTCATCACTTTCATCTATCTTCCATTTTCCAAATCTGTAGTTTTGAACCAACGCTTCTACTCACTCGATGTATTCCGCGGAGCAACAGTTTGCCTGATGATACTGGTAAACAATCCCGGCTCTTGGTCGCATATTTACGATCCTTTGGAACATGCACCCTGGCATGGGCTTACACCTACTGATCTCGTATTTCCCTTTTTTTTATTTGCTGTGGGCAATGCAATGGCTTTCGTCATGCCACGTCTCGAAGCAGCTGGCGACAAAGTATTTTGGAAGAAAGTGACCAAGAGATCATTACTGATATTTTTGATTGGATTATTCCTTAGTTGGTGGCCATTTGTTACTGAAGTAAACCGCCTCGTTGAAGGCACAAACGAACTTCACAAAGTCACAATCTTTAAAAGTTTCACCTGGTTAGATTATACAAAAGATGAGGCCGGTAATATTGTTGAAACCGTAAAAGGTATCCGCATTTTTGGTGTACTCCAACGGATAGCCCTCTGCTATTTCTTTGCCTCCATCATCATCTATTACCTGAAACCCCGTAAGGCATTTCTTGCAGGTATGATCATATTGTTAGCATATTGGGTACTTACATATGCAGGCAACCCAGTAGATCCCTATAGTCTCAAAGGCTGGTTCGGTACTGATATTGACATATACATACTTGGCAAAACACATATGTACAAAGGTGAAGGCATCGTTTTCGATCCGGAAGGATTGGTGAGTACAATGGCAGCTATTGTACAGGTAATTCTTGGATACCTTATTGGTACTTATATACAGAATAAAAGTAAAGAGCAGGTTGATGAAGAAGGTAAATGGCAAATCACACAAGCAGGTATGTATCGTATGCTCACCGGCCTGTTTGTAATAGGTGTTGCTATGCTCATCACTGGTTTCTGTTGGGATATGGTTTTTCCCATCAACAAAAAAATATGGACCAGTTCATACACTATTTATACAACTGGTCTCGCTGCCATCACCATCGCCACCATGATATACATGATAGAGCTAAATAATATCCGCGGCGGCCTGGCCCGGTTCTTTGATGTATTTGGGAAGAATGCATTATTTGTTTTTGCACTCAGTGCTTTTTTGCCAAGAACCTTTGCACTGGTTAAATTGGGCGATGGCCTTAATCCCTGGAACTGGATGTATAAGAAGGTTTTTATTCATACACCGGGTGCAAAGGAAAACGGGTCCTTATTATATGCACTGTTCATTATCACTTTCATGTGGGCTATTTGCTACTGGATGGATAAGAAAAAGATATATGTGAAAGTTTGATCGTACTGGCTTCCCTCATTCTATATTTACGATTACAGAGTGATCCCTCGCCGGTTGATACAGAATGTTTTATCACTCCTCCAAAAAAGTTACTTTTCAAAAAACCTGCTGGCACGAAAATTGAAATAATACTCATGTTATCATTAAAGTATAAGATATGCAAAGGACAATAGGCAGGTTTTTCAACGAATCACTAAGAAAACTTAAATCACACAAAGAAAGAATAAAGAAATTCAGGTTTTCCAATTGGAAAGAAGACTTTGTGATAACTGAACAGGAAGAAAGAGAAGGCGGTTTCTTTGGAATTAATCGTCTTGATAAAAATATTCAATTAAGAATAAGTTAGATAGATCATTTTTCTCATAAGCAGTTAGTTTTGGTTGCGACCCCTGTTTCTACAGGGGTCTTCTTTTAGTATATTTATCAGTGAGAATATTTAAAAATGATTGAAACATAAACACAGCCAATATGAAACATATCGTTTATTTAATTGCATCAGTGGTTATGATCTTTAACTCCTGCGCCACTACCAATGGCGGGAAGGATACTGCACCCACACTATTCAATACAAAATGGGCATTAAAAAAAATATATACAGATGAAGGTATCCGGGATGTACAAACAAAAGCCTTTATCAGGTTTGATAATGAAAAGAACAGTGCCGGTGGCAACGGCAGTTGCAATACATTTGGCAGTGATCTTATATTGAACAATTATTCCCTGGGTATTAAAAACATCATCTCCACCAAAATGTATTGCGAAGCGGTGCAAGCCATCGAAGACCTCTTCTTCAGAAGACTGGAAATTATCAACCGCTATGAAATAAGGGATACCGAACTCATTCTTTTCAGGGATAAAGAGATCATTCTTCGTTTTCAGAAAGAATAAATCACTAAGTAGTTAATAGGCTTGCCTCAGTTACCATACATCTCCGGAAAATGTTAAAGAATAGCATAAATATTTTTCAGGTATGTGAAAAATATGACCGTGCCGCATCCTGATACTATCTAAAACAAAAATGATGCGGTTAATTACATTTATAAGTGCAGGAGCTTTTATAGTGCTGTCTGCATTCGTCATGAAGAATGAAAATCAAAAAAAGCAGGCTTCATTATATGGCACTAAATGGTCATTAAAGAAAATGTATACCGATATAGGCAAAGAAGAAATAAACACAAAGGCTTTTATAAAATTTCATAAAGAAAAACAAAGTGCCGGTGGCAATGGCAGTTGCAACAACTTCGGAAGTGATTTTTCTATTGACGAGAATAAGATCAGCTTTAAGAACATCTTCTCCACTAAAATGTATTGTGAAGGAGTACAGCAAACTGAAAACACTTTCTTTAATCTGCTGGGAAAAGTGAACAGGTTCGAGATAAAGAACAATAAGCTATTACTTTATCTTGATAAAGAAGTATTGCTGGAGTTTGATTCAGAATAGTCTCCCTTGCCCTCCCGGCACCTGGAATTTACTGCTGTCCAAACTCCATTCCTCTGCATTCATGTTATAGAGCTTACCATACTTTTTATACTGTTGCGCTACCATCTCCGCAATATTTCCTTCACCTCTCATTCTTACTCCCCATCTTGTATCATTCACTTTTCCATCATGGCTTTGCTCAATCAGGTGCCATACCTTATCCGCCCGGTCTGGAAAGTTCTTATATAACCAGTCGTGAAATAAAAATTTGATAGCTCCATTTAATCGTATAAAAGTATACGCTGTAAATGTCGCTCCATTATCGGCTGCTGCTTTCATTATACGCTGCATTTCATGTTCATTCAGTCCGGGTATCATCGGCCCCATCATAATCCCCATCCGGACTCCAGCCTTGCTTAATTCGTTGATCACTTTTAGTTTTTGCCTGGCGGTTGTCGTTCTGGGTTCCATCACTCTCCGCAGATCTTCATTAAAGGAAGTAATAGACACCATTGCTGATACGATTTTCTTCTTCGCCATTTCCTGCAGCACATCTTTGTCTTTCAGTATCCATGAATTCTTGGTCAATATTCCAACAGGTTGATTGAACTCATTACACACTTCTAATAAAGCTCTAGTTAGTCTGTACGTTTGTTCTGCAGGTTGATAACAATCTGTATTGCCACTCAGCATGATGGGTGTGGCATCCCATTTTCTATGCATTAAAAATTTCCGTAGCAACTGCGGTGCATTTTTCTTTACAATGATCTTTCTTTCAAAATCAAGACCGGCACTATACCCCCAGTACTCATGTACATTTCGGGCATAGCAATAAATACAACCATGTTCACAACCGGCATAAGGGTTCATACTGTAACTCATTCCCACATCTTTGCTTTCAACTTTATTTACAATCGTCTTTGATTCCTGTTCCATGTATATGGTCGGCACATTACTTTCTTCCCAGTCATCAATGCCTTCTATATGTTCCCTTGTGCTTTCGTCTTTCAGGAAACGGTTCTTAGTATTGAACTGGGCGCCTCTTCCTTGCAAATACTTATTTTCTTCCTGTTCTTTTACCTGCACTTTAAAGTGATCCTGCTGCAACTTCTCTGACATTGATTTTGATTTTGTTTTATAAAAAATAGTTCATAAAAAAGGAGAACAAAGAGTTATCTCTTCATATTCACTCTGCACAAACCATTACTCTTTATTCTCCTTACACACATACCAACCCCACATATATCCGTTATCACCGGAAATGTGTTCTAACCGAATAGCTCTCCCTGCTTTGTAGACACAGGCAGGTTTTGAAATTCAAACTTTTCCCGTACATGATACTTCGCTTTTGTTTCACTATCTGATTGTTGCCTTTTTAACAACGTCATACCAGTTGCAATAAACCGCCCGGTAAAATGCCTGTTGCTATACTCCAGCCAGCCTTTCTCATACTGCCATGGTTTTAATTTTCCCGCTATAGTTAAATGCGGCTCCATGATGAAATGCGGTTTGTTGTCTTCATTCAGTTTCATCAGCCGTTGTCCTTCTGTACGTATCGTCTTTACAAGATTTTGTACCGGCAACCTGCTTGTTACATTTATATAAATAGTATGTGATGGAAAGCTTCCGAAATCTTTCAACTCTACTTTAAATGCAGGACTGCCCATGGCAACCACCCGCAGCCTGTTCACAATTCTTTCTTCCATCATTTCATATTGAGTGAAGTTTACCAATGCGATCTGCGGCTTGCCCCATTTTGCATGGTCTGATTTATACTTGTCAGCAAACTCCTCTTTTGTTTTCATGATCCGGCTCCATAATTCTTCATGCGGACTCAGCACCAGCAAATACTCACATACCCGGTAGCCAGGCATTGCAGCGATCATTGTTTCCATAACTCTTCCATTTAACAGTTAAAAAATATTCCCCATTTTATTAGCATAAATTTACTAAATAATTTAGCTTTACAAAAAATATTTTATGGAAGGGGAAGAATTTTATGGTGCCGCTTACAAAGGCTCGAAGCAGTTTACACAACAAGAAGTGAAAACGGCTAATGCTACCGGCTTTGGCGCTGCAGCCGATGATTATATGGAACGGGGAATCGATCTCAATGAAGAACTGATCCGCAATAAACCGGCCACTTATTTTTTCCGGATGAAAGGCGATGCTATGCAGGATATCGGAATTTTTGATAAAGATGTTCTGATCGTTGACCGTTCTGTAAAACTGGTGAACGGGAAAATAATTGTGGCTGTATTGAATGGAGAATTGCTGGTGCGCCGGTTCCACAAAAACTTTTCATCAGCATTTTTAATTCCGGAAAATAACCGGTATAAAACAATTAACCTGGCAGAGTTCAGCGATTTTATGATGTGGGGAGTAGTAACCTATGTAATTCACCAGTTATGAAATAAAATTCAAGCAGCACTGTAAAACAAATATGACCTGATGAAGGCAATAGTGGATTGTAATAGTTTCTATTGTTCATGTGAGCGGCTCTTCCGGCCCGACCTGGAACAGCAACCTGTTGTTGTATTAAGCAATAATGATGGATGTATTATTTCCCGTACCGATGAAGCAAAAAGGATTGGTGTGGGTATGGCAGCACCATATTATCAGAATAAAGAGATCATTGAAAAAAATAAAGTAGCTGTTTTCTCCAGTAACTATAATCTGTATGGTGATCTCAGCATGCGGGTAATGGATACGCTTCGTTACCTGGTTGGCGATAAGAACGTAGAAGTGTATTCCGTAGATGAAGCTTTTCTTGATCTGGGCATGGTTCCTGAAAACCAGCTACAATCCACCTGTCGGGAAATAAAAGAAACAGTGGAGAAATGGACTGGCATCAAAGTATCCGTGGGTGCAGCACCGAGTAAAGTATTATCAAAAGTGGCGAATCGCTTATCAAAAAAAGATAAAATAAAAACACAGGGGGTGATAGTGCTGCAATCTGTTTATGAAATAAAAGATGCGCTGGAACGTACAGCCGTAGATGATATATGGGGAGTAGGCAGGCAGTATGCCACCAAACTCCATCACCTTGGCATAGATAATGGCTGGCAACTACGGAATATGCCTGAAGAGTGGGCCCGGAAAAATCTTGGAGGAGTAGTTGGCACAAGGCTAATCAAGGAACTCCGTGGTATACCCTGCATACCGATGAAAGATCCGCTGGAAACAAAAAAAGTGATTGCCTGTACAAGAATGTTTGGAAAACCGGTTTATGAATTAAATGAAATAAAAGAAGCCGTTGCCACTTACGTATCACGGGCAGCAGAGAAACTGCGCCGTCAATTATATGCTGCAAAATCCATCCAGGTATTTGTAGTAACAAATGGTTACAAAAAAGATAAATACGAGTACAATCCCCAATCAAGATATCAATACACTCACTTTCCGGTAGCTACCGCAAATACAGCCGAACTGATACAACATGCATTACCACTCGCAGAAAAACTGTACACACCTGGTCTCAAATACCTGAAAGCAGGTGTGATTCTCAGCAGACTTGTACCCGACAATTCCATACAGAGCAACCTTTTTGCAAGTACTGCACAAAATAAATATCCGCTCTTGATGGAAACAGTAGATAATATCAATTTCAGCCAAAGAGATGATATGGTAAAATACCTGGCTACAGGATTAAAACGAAACTGGAAAATGAGACAGGAACTAAGAAGTAAACGCTTTACAACCCGATGGGATGAATTGTACGAAGTGAAATAATGCTGAACCCTTATACCATATTGACTCCGGCAATTCTATGCTCCATGTTGAAACAACCAATGTATTTTGTGAGGCAGGAGTATAAAAGGGGAGAAATTACTGGCAGTAATACTAAAACAAAATCGCTATTGCTAACACATTATCCTCATCATGATATAGACAAAGAAAGAGCAGACAGGCATATGCGGTTATTAATGCGGGACCGCTACCGGTTTTTATATGACAGTACAAAGCCAGAACACTATCAAAAACTGATGACGGCTGCTGCACAACCTGAAGGTTATACAGTTTACATCAATTTACTTCCTAAAAAATGGAAAGCGAATGAAAAAATGAAAAGAAAAATTGGTGAATATATGTTGCACAAACTCTCCTGGTGGAAATTTTCTGCGGCTGATAAATTAAATGTAACACTGAAAGAACGTTATGGCGAACTCTACATCGCACTGCTGTGGAAAGGCCAGCAAACTGAAGTACATTTGGATGAAATAGAAAACTTCAATCCATGTGTTATGATATGAGTTTTTTCAGCAACATCAAACTGGTTGCCGATTTCATGAACATAAAAACAGCCGATACCATCGGGTTTGAACCTACGTATCACAAAGTGGCGCAGTCATTTCCAAAGTGGCCCGTAGTGATAAATGAAGGAGGATTGAAAATAAAACTGTTCGAATGGGGTGTAATAGCAGATTACATGAACACCCCGGAAAAAATTAAACAGTACCGCACCAGTATGGCCAATGCCCGGAGTGAAAAAATAATTGAAGACAAAAGATCAGTATGGCACCGTATTCGTCACCAACGCTGTCTTGTATTTACAACAGGCTTTTATGAACACCATGATGCAGGGCTAAAAAAGAAAGTTCCTTTTTTTATTAAAGTAAAAGATGACCTAGTATTCTGCTTTGCAGGATTATATAATTATTCACCCTTACCCGATATGGAAACCGGTGAAATCATTGGCACCTTTTCTATCATTACACGAGATGCCAACCCATTGATGGCAAAAATTCACAACGGTGGAAATAACAGCAACCGTATGCCATTAATTCTTTCAAAAGAATTAGCAGAAAAATGGTTATCAGAAAACTTAACAGATAATGAGCTAAATAAGATTCTGGGGTATCAGTTTTCTGATAACAAGATGGAAGCATGGCCGGTTAATACAATACGAACCCGAAAAGATGACACGGAAAAAATACTTGAGCCTGTTGATTTTAAACTATAGTTTGATAAATGGGTTCTTCACATCATGATAAAAAAGAAAAGTCCAATGCTCCTGCTGCCCCCGCTCCCACCACTCCTGTCTTAAGTTCATCGCTTTCTTTCCATCATAATCATACTTAGCAGCAAATTTATGTTTCATCTGTTGCAGTTGCGGCGCATCATCACCACCAAAGAAAATCGTTTCATCTTCTTCCTTTATCCATATTACCTGGTGATACATTGAATGGGCCCCGGTGATTTCATAATGTATATAATCATCAATAACACCTTTGTCTTCTAACAATACTACTTGAGAAGAATTCTTCAAACTCAGTAATTCATTTTCAATATAAGAAGCTGAGCCTTTTCCAAAAGCATAGTCCAGTTCCTTATGCTGCACATAATAAGCAGCGTTGGGAAAAGATAATCTTCTTCCCAATCCTTCTCTTTCTATTCCTATTCCGCCGGAATGATCCTTATGCAAATGCGACATGATCACTTTTGTAACTTCAGATGGGTTGATACCGGCATCCATAAGATTCTGATGAAGCTGCAACGTCCCGTTTACTTCAAAACCAAGTCCGGTATCTAAAACAAGAATATCTTTTGAAGTAACAATACAAAAAGGCTGGATCTCTACTAACAAACTTCCGGCGGACCGGTCTTTGAGGTTTTCTGTTTGTGTATTAAACGGTACAAACTGTTTCGTTTTATCTACAGTAAATGTGCCTTCTGAAAGTGGGATGATCTTCATATGTTAATGCTGCAAATTAACGTAAAACCATTTGCCTGTCAGCATCTAAACGAATTAATATAAAAAGAAGAATAGTAAATGTAAGTAGAGAAGTTCCTCCATAACTGATAAAGGGAAGCGGTATACCTATTACAGGTGCAAGGCCAACTGTCATGGCAATATTAATGGCAATATGAAAAAAGAAAACCCCTGCAACACCATAAGCATAGCAACGGCTGAATGTACTTCTTTGTCTTTCAGCTATCGTAACGATTCGAAAAAGCAACAAAAGGTATAATCCTAATAAAATCACACTACCGGTAAAACCAAACCCCTCACCTACGGTACAAAAAATAAAATCAGTTCGCTGTTCTGGTACAAAATCATAACGGGTTTGTGTTGCATTTAATATTCCCTTCCCAAAAATACGTCCGCTACCTATCGCTATTTTTGATTGACGCACATTATAACTGCTTCCGCTTTCTTTTTGCTTTTTTGCTTCGGCCTTGGTTAAGGTCTCGTCTTTTTCAATATAAGGATTATCCTTGCCAAATAAATTATAGATACGTTCTATCTGGTGTTTCTGCAAAACATTCTCAAAAATATACGGGACAGCAAAACGCTGAATACCCACACAGATAACCCATAAAAATATTATTCGCATCAATATTCCACGGTCCCGTTTGATCTGTCTCCTGTAAATATATATGAGTAAGGCCGCAATCGAAGTAAGTATGATAGCAAGAGTATTAGGCTCCAGCACAATGGTAGCAACGATCAAAGCAGCTACAGCAAAGCCGATCAGAAGAATAACAGAAGGTAATCCTTCCCGGTACATCACAATAAAAAATGAAAAATAAACTAATGCAAGGCCTGTTTCACTTTGTAAAATAGTAAGTGCTGCCGGAAACAATGCAAGGCCTGTTGCAATTAATTGTGAACGGATTTTTGAAAAATCAGTTTCGGGTCTTGATAAATATTTTGCAAGGGCTAATGAAACAAATATTTTACAAAACTCTGCCGGCTGGAAATTAAAAGCTCCCATTTTAATAATGGACTCCGTTCCTTTGATCCTGGAATGAAATGGAAAAACTAGTAGCAACATTAAAATACCTGCTACATACCATAGGTTAGCTGTGGCTGAAAAGAATTTACTATCCGTTAGTAAAATAAAAAATGCAATGACGGCACCAATAATAAAGAAGAAAAATTGCTTGCTGTAATCGGTTTTAAAGGCAATAAAACTTTGAAAAATCGCATCTCCTTCCTTGTATGTGGCGGCAAATATTGCGGTAAGTCCGATAAGTACCAGTAGCAGGTATATTCCAATCAGGCTCCAGTCAATACCTTTTGATATGGCAGGGTTTTGGTCCCTCATGTTAATATTTGTAATACTGGTTTGCGAAAATATTTTTCCATTGGCAATAAAGCTGCTGTTTCAACCTTTTTATTTTGTGGAAACGGAATGTTTCCAGGAAATGATTTTCCAGAAGAGTTATTAAATGCTCTTAAATATTTTTTTATGTATACACTGTCTTTTGTTGTCTTAAACCATTTGTAAGCCCTGATTGAGTCTTCTTTGTATTGTAATCTTTTAAAGTAAGCAGGCATCAGGTTTGTCTTTGATATTCTTTCAAGGTCTGCTTCACTTTTTTTCATCAATGTATCATTCAAATATTTTTCAATCATGATCCTGGAAATAGGGCCTGCCCAGGTAGCACCATATCCGGCATTTTGTACAAAGACTGCGATAGCAATCTTTGGATTTTCCTTTGGCGCAAAACAAACGAACATAGAGTTATTGGGTAGTTTGATTCGCCTGCCATCAAGAATAGTATAGTTTTCCGCTGTTCCTGTTTTTGCACATACATCTATTCCGGGAATCTGCGCTACCCTTGCAGTACCAAATTTCACCACATCATTCATTCCTTCTATTACTGCATTATATGCCGTATCAGCAATATGTGTAAGCACATTATGCCTCACTCTGAACGGATTCATCAAAGTAGAATCATCATCTGTCTCACCATCAATCTTCTCTACAAAATGCGGGGTATAATAATATCCTTTATTGGCTATGATACACATGGCATTTGCCATCTGCAAGGGAGTGGTCAGCATTTTATCCTGGCCAATTCCCAACGTAAGATTGGTACAGGATGTCCAGCGGTTATTATTCTCTTTATTATACACTGATGTATCAGGAATATTTCCCCTGCTTTCGTTTGGTAAGTCAATTCCTAATCGTACACCTAATCCGAATGCATTCATATATTCCTTCCATTTCAAATATCCCAGTTTTACACTTCCGTATTTAGGATTATCAACTGCTAATCTGTAAACATGGGCATAATAAGCGTTGCATGAGTTTGCGATCGATAACCTCACATTGGCAGCATGTCCGCCACCGGCATGTGTACAAGCAGGTTTGCCATGACCACACAAAGTGTATCGTCCGCCACAAGGAAAACCGTACGATGGAGTGATCACACCTTCATCCAAAGCAACTAATGCTCCCAATGGTTTGAAAGTAGAGCCCGGTTCATATCTACCGCCAATTGCCCGGTTCAGCATCGGCCCTGTTACATCCAGTTGAAGATTACTGTAATTTTTACTTCCATCAGGTCCGGTCAGATCATTTGGATTAAAATTAGGACCTGAAACCATTGCCAATATTCCGCCGGTTTTAGGGTCTATTGCAACAAGTCCACCTACTTTATTCGCCATTAGTTTTTCAGCCAGTTGCTGCAGTTCTATATCAATATAAGTTTTCAGCCCTCTGCCAGCAATAGAAGCAGTATCGAAAGCACCGTTTTCGTAATGACCAACTAACCTGTTTTTATTATCCTTGATCATGTACTGTACACCACGAACACCCATCAACACATCTTCATAATAAGATTCCAATCCGGTTTTACCAATATAATCTCCCTGCCTGTAAAAATTTCCGGATCGTTCAATATCTGATGGGTCTACTTCACGGATATATCCGAGAATATGAGCAGCAGCATTGAAGGGGTAGGTTCTCAACGGACGTTCAACCAGGTTGAAACCCGGGTATTTCCAGCTGTTTTCCTCAAACCGGGCTTGTATATCCTGTGTAAGCAATCCTTTGAAAATAGATGGCCTCACCGGACCATTTTTAAACCTGGCTTCCAGCACTCTTTTTTTAAACTCTTCAATGTCTATTCCCATCAGCTGACAGAAATCCAACGTATCAATGCCTTTTATTTCTGATGGGGTTACCATCAGATCGTAAATAATAGTATTATTTAATATAGCCCTGCCTTTCCTGTCAAAAATGATTCCCCTTTCGGGATAGTCCACTTTGGCAAACACAGCATTATCCATGGCCGCCAGTTGCCGGTGCTTACCATCTATGATCTGCAAATAAAACAGCTGACCAATAATTACAATGAATGTAACAAGGAAAATGATCTTAATGATACGGCTTCTTGATTGGTTGAACACAGACATGGATCAGCTACAACTATACTATATGAGTGAGGAAAATTTATTTCGAAATACAAAGTACGAATTACAAAACAGGGTTTCCAAATCTATTTGGAAATAAAAAATGATTTAAGAAAATTTTCTACACTATCATTACTTTTCTTACATCGTATCAGGCCGTATTTGTTCTGAATTTTAGTTTGCGGGGAAACAGCAATTCAACAGTAACGATAAGCAGCATGCTGATACCGGTAGTGGTAATAACCTTAATTATGAAATCCAGGAAATTCCCAAAACTTAACCATTGCAAAAACACCATATATCCGTGATGCAATAATGTAAGTACAAAAACATAAACTAGGTAAGGCGTCCACAGCATGGCTTTGGGTGATGGCTCCCGGTAGTTGAACTCAGAAGTGTCTTTCGGGGTGAGGATTGTAATGAGAAACGGACGAACATAGGCTATAACGAGACAAGCTCCGGCATGGAGGCCGGGTGTCATAGTAAAATAATCCAGTGTAAGGCCGGTCAAAAAGCCAATTATAAGCAGCCACTGCCTTGAAACAGAAAACGGAAGCCAAAGTAAAAAAATGAAATATAAATATGGAGTGATAAAGCGGTGCAGGTGCGGAATCTTATTCAGCAGGTAAACCTGAACCAGAATAAAAATGGCAAATCTTAATATGTTTCTCAGCCATTCACTCACTTCTTAGTATTTTTTGGGTCTTCAATTTTTTTTCGGGTTTCCAGGTTCAGTTTTGTCTGCTCGGTGTATTGCAGGTTCTCTACCACATAAACCTGCTGCAGGTTATAAAATTTAGCCGCAGGTTTTATCTTTAGTATATAAAAATTGGTGCTTTTATCTGTAACCAGGTCTGCCACCGTTCCCAGCATATATCCCGGGGGAAAATTATAGGAATATGTACTCGTCAATACTGTATCGCCGGGTTTCACATCTATGCTTTTCGGAATTCCTTTCAGTGTAAGCAGTCTTGGATCCTTTCCATCCCATTCTATGGTTCCAAAATCACCTGTCTTTTTAAGTGAAGCATTTACTTTTTGCTGCACATGCAATAAACTCATTACCTGGCTAAATCCTGGGCTTACATTCACAACCACACCCACCGCACTTCCATCAGAACTTAACACTGCCATGTTATCTTTTATTCCATGATTTGCGCCCCGATTTAGCTGAATGTAGTTTTTCTGGCTGTTGACCGTATTATAAACTACCGATGCCGACCTGAAGTAATACCGACGATAACGGTTTGTAGTATCAGTTGAAATTGTATCTTGTACGAATTTAATACTGGTATCTGCAGTTGAAAATTGCCTCGACAAAAGATTCATTAAAGAATCGTTCATCCGGTGTACCCTTTTATTTTCTTCACGGAGGGTAAAGTAGTCTTCTACATAATTATATTTCGAATTCACCCAACCAGTGAACTCATTGGCAATTCCCAATCCTTTTGCTTTGTGAAACCGGTTATAGGTAAACAAAAACCATAATGCCACCCCTTGTAAAAAAAGGAATGTAAGCAATGTTCTGTACCGCCGGATAAAGAGAAATATATTTCGCATGGATTAAGGCACAACATTCAAGGTGCAAGGTACAAGGACAAAATGAGTTAGTAATAAAGGCTTGAAATCTTGTACCTTGTTTCTTGAGCCCTTTCTTTATTATCTCATCACAAATGGATACCTGCTGTAATTCTTCAGTGCAATACCCGTTCCTCTTACCACACTTTTCAATGGATCATCAGCTATATGCACCGGTAATTTTATTTTATTGCTCAATCGTTTGTCCAATCCCCTTAACAAAGCACCGCCACCTGTTATATACAAACCACGACGGTAAATATCGGCAGCCAGTTCCGGAGGTGTTTGTTCCAATGCTTTCAGGATGGCTTCTTCAATTTTGAAAATGCTTTTATCCAAAGCTTCAGCAATTTCCTGGAAGCTCACCATAATTTGTTTAGGTATACCAGTTACAAGGTCACGGCCATTTACCGGGAAATCGTCTGGTGGGTTGTCAATATCCTTCATAGCAGCTCCAACCTGTATCTTGATTTGTTCTGCGGTACGTTCACCTATTAGTAAGCTATGGTAGCGACGAAGAGCTTCCATTATGTCTGCCGTAAACTCATCACCGGCAATACGAATGGATTGGTCACAAACAATTCCTGCCAGTGCGATGACAGTAATGCCCGTTGTTCCACCACCGATATCAATAATCATGTTTCCAACCGGTTCTTCCACATCTATTCCGATACCCAAGGCAGCGGCCATTGGCTCATGTATAAGGTAAACTTCTTTGGCACCAGCCTGTTCGGCACTATCCCGTACAGCCCTTTTTTCCACTTCTGTGATCGATGAAGGAATACAGATCATCATTCTCCAGCTTGGGGGAAACAGAGGTTTTTTTGGATAGACCAGCTTAATCAGTTCCCTTATCATCAGCTCGGCAGCATTGAAATCCGCTATCACACCGTCTTTCAACGGACGAACAGTGCGGATGCTTTCATGAGTTTTCTCATGCATCATCAGTGCTCTTTTACCCACTGCCAGCACTTCCTTTGGATTGTTACGATTTAGGGCAACTATGCTCGGCTCATTTACCACCACTTCGTCATTATGTATTATAAGGGTATTTGCAGTACCCAGGTCTATTGCTATTTCTTGTGTAAACCAGTTAAAAAGTCCCATTAATTTCTTTTGGATTTTATCTGTCGTACTTCAGACAGATTGTTGGCAAAGGTGAAGGAAAAAGTTTGAATAATCAAGCCAAAACCTTGCCAGATAAGGTTTTTTTTACTCCGTATTTATTCATAAAAACATATCGCAGTATTTTATACTTCTCATTCCGGATTTCAAGATGAACATTGCTAAATACGAGTAGCATATTTCCATGTTGTTTATTGGTGAAATCATTTCGCAATTAATATTTCTTCTACCTTCATTGCATGCGGATCATTACCAGAACTGTTTTGATTTTATCGGTGGTGAGTTTGCTGGCTGATGTGGCCAGCGAAATGTTGTACCCGGTAATACCCGTTTACTTAAAAGAGATCGGATTCAGTGTTTTGCTGATTGGCATTTTGGAAGGTGTGGTGAATTTCACAGCGGGTATCAGCAAAGGATATTTTGGAAAACTAAGTGATGAAAAAGGTGTTCGCTTACCATTTGTGAAACTGGGTTACCTTCTCAGTGCACTTTCCAAACCATTGATGGCCGTTTTTATTTATCCTG
>CAYVSH010000056.1:0-19263 GCA_964453625.1 uncultured Chitinophaga sp. | reverse complement strand
AGAAGTGGTACGACTTAATCAATTAATTTATAAAGACAGTACGGTGGAAGCATTTGAAAAAGATGCACCATCTTACGAAGTTGTTTTTTTACCCAAAGCGGTTAATGGTAATTATGCCATTATCGCAAAAAAGAAAACCACTGAACAATATGCTCTCGTCATTCGGGGGTCGGTAATTGCATTCAGCAATGAAGGCTTTCAGAATTTCATCCTGCAGGATTTCAACATCTTTACTATCAAACCCTGGAACTATACCGATTCGGTGAAAGAAGCCTATATCAGTAATGGTACCTGGATCGGTTTTCAGAATTTATTGCAATGCAGGGATAAAAAGAGTGGTTTAAGTATAAAGGAATTTATAGAACAGAAAATTCCCGAAGGATCAAGTATAGTTATAACAGGCCATAGTTTGGGTGGCAACCTGGCTTATCCGCTTGCTGGTTATTTAAAGAATGAATTGCCGGCCGGAAAAAAAGAAAATCTGCAGCTCATTACATTTGGAGCAACAGCCGCAGGTAATGCCGCATTTGTTTCTGACCTGGAAGTAAAATTTCCCGATGGGGAACGATATACAACTGACCTGGATATTGCACCCGTTTTTCCCGATATAGATGAAATAAATAAAATGGCAAAGCTAACCGGATTGGATTCTGTACTGCAACTGGGTAAAATAAATATCAATGGAAAAGATAAGCAATTTGATGTGGGAGACATATTGGATGTTGCCGGGGAAATCCTGGAAAAAACAAACGTCATCAATAAGACGAATAAATATGTACAAAGCCAGAAACACCAGCGGTTGTTAATGCAGAAAGAAAAGTCTTTGCCTGATGCAGCATTATCTGTAGAAGCAATTTTTAACAGGGCTTACCAGTTTCATAAGATAGATATGTATGCTGAGTTATTGGGCGCAGACCCGATATTATAAATGAACTTACCACTTTTCTGATTCATCTATATTGTCATCTCTCAAGAATTGTTTTCTGCTTTCTATTTTTTTTAATTGCCTTTCAATAATCAGATCTGCGATTAGCCCGGCAGCATTTTCTCCCTCTCTTTGTTCCAATAAATGTTTCATTTTTTCTTCATGCACATCAATACGATACAGGTAGAAAATAAGTTTTTCAAAATCATGGTTGATCAGGTGATTGATTACAGCAGTAAGTTTTTCATGCAGTTGCTCATAGGTTAATGAGTCTGCTAATTGCAGATCAAGTGAGTTGTTTATCTCTGGAATTAAATTGGTGTTGATCTGTGTCATCTGTAGAGAAATTAAAACTTTTCCATCACCCCCAATCCAAATAAAGCAAAATCATATTTTACCGGATCGCTGCTATCCAAAGTTCGTAAGTATTCAGTTAACTCAACAGCTGCTTGCCAGTCTGTTTGCTTTCTGGTTAATATATTTAATCGTTTTGCCACTCTGGCCACATGTACATCAATCGGGCAGATTAGTTGGGAAGGAGAGATATTTTTCCAGATGCCGAAGTCTATACCTTTATCATCCCGCCGCACCATCCAGCGGAGAAACATATTAAGTCGTTTGCAACTGGATTTTCTTTCCGGTGTGGCGATATGTTTCCTTGTTCTTTCCGGAATATGATCTAATGAGAAAAAATAACGATGAAAACCATTTAGTATTTGTTCAACTGTTTCACCATGTTTAGTAAATGCTGTTTCCAGGCTTTTGTTTTTTGAATAGTGAAACCTAAAAAACTCAATAAAGTAAAGAAGGTCAGTTGTGTTGAATGTACGGTGTTTAAAAACTGAGAGTGATCTCAATTCTTTATCAGAATGATGCAGGCAGAAATCATAAGGGGCATTGTCCATTAATTGCAATAGCTCTTTCGATTTTTGAATAATGGTTGTCCGGTTGCCCCAGGCAAAAATGGCTGCAAAAAAACCGGCTATTTCAATGTCTTGTTGTTTTGAAAATAAATGCGGAATGGAAACCGGGTCGGCACCAATGAATGCCTGCTGGTTGTACAGTTTTACCTTTTCGTCAAGAAAATTCTTTAGTGTGAGTTTTTCATTCTTCACTCATCAGCTTTTTAATAAGTTGAAAACCCACTGCGTCGCTGACCTCGTTTTTGTTGAACTGGTTTATAACTACAAAAACAGCTTTGCTTTTGTTATTAAGAAAAGCACAAAAAGTAGAGAAGCCGTATGTGCCTCCGTTATGCCAGTAAATCGTTGGTTCGCCTTTTAACTGCAGCATGTGCCAACCTCTTCCAACCGAAATCTGCTGATTGATTCTGACCGTAGTGGTTATTAGTTTTTCAATTATTTTTTTTGAATCATCCGTAATGGGAAAAGCCATGTTTTGTAAATAGGTCATCATTTCGGCACCGGTACATTGTAACCCTCCCGCCGGTGTCAAAATACTCATATCCCAATAATCGGTTTTTTTATTCTTGCTAAAGTATCCCTGGCTTTTATTTGAAGCAGCAGTAGAATTATCAGAAGATCTCATTTTAAATGGCATGAAAATATATTGGTCTGATAATTCCTTGTAAGACTTTCCAGAAATTCTTTCGGCTAATACACCTGCAAGCCCGGCGCCAAGGTTAGAGTAATTGCTTTTTCCATCGGGATTTGTTTTACAGTTTTTTAAGTATAAATATAGCTCCGCTTCACTATAGTTTTTATAAGGCTGCATGGGGTCTGTTAGATCCATGTTGTCCGGCAACCGGGGAAGTCCCGAAGTATGATTCATCAGGCTCAGGAAAGTTATTTTTTGTAGTGATGTGTTGTTTCGAACAGAATCCGGAAGATATTCCAGTATGGAACTGCTATCATCAATTCCATTGTCTTTTAAAACCGACATCAACACATATGCTGTAAAGGTTTTTGTTATGCTGCCAATTTCAAAGAGGGTAGTTGAATCAAAAAGCATTTTCTTTTCCGTATCAGCAAAACCTGCAGTATAATATTCCTTTTTTTCATTATTGAGTATGCCAACTATAATTCCAGGTATATTTTCTTTTTGATATATGCTGTCTATAAAATGCTGAAAAGAAGAATTTGTTCTTTTCTCATGTGCCTGGCAACTTGCATTGATTAGCAGGCTAAGAAAGCAAGCCAGGATAAAGAAGTTGTCTTTTATATTCATTTTGCTAATCTATATCTTTCCTTACATTAAAGGATAGATCATGTCAGCAAACTTCCAAAAGATAATCTACTAATGATTTATACAGGATTTTTTCCCTGGATAATTCTTAGCAGAATGGCTATTATCGCAATTACCAATAGAATATGAATAAGTCCGCTGGCTGAGAAAACAAAAAAACCGAGTAACCAACCGATAATCAGAATGACAGCAATAAGATAAAGCATAAGATTTTTTTTAATGATCCGATTCTATGATACAGGGTTATTTGTCCCAATTTTATGCCAACATTGAAAAACTATATTTCTTTACTGGGTTACAGAAGATTATAAAATATTTCTATCCTATTGCTTTACTTAAATCTTCAATAAGGTCTTCAGCATCTTCGATACCAACACTTAGGCGGATCAATGAATCGCTCAGGCCGTTTTTTATCCGTTCTTCTCTTGGAATAGATGCATGAGTCATACTGGCGGGATGATTAATTAACGATTCCACACCTCCTAAACTTTCAGCCAATGAAAATAAATGAGTAGAAGATAACACCCTCCTTGCTTCTTCCACACTGTCATTCTTTAGTTCAAAAGAGATCATGCCGCCAAAATCTTTCATTTGCTTTTTAGCAACTGCATAACCAGGGTGATCTTCGAAACCCGGCCAGTATACTTTAACTACCTTAGGGTTGTTGCGTAACCAGTTTGCTATGATCCTTCCGTTCTCACAATGTGCTTTCATCCGTACACCCAGTGTTTTGATGCCACGCAGTACTAAAAAGCAATCCATCGGGCCTGGAACGGCTCCGCAACTTTTTTGAATAAAGTATAATTTTTCTCTCAGCTCCGCATCATTCATCATCAAAGCACCCTGGATCACATCGCTATGTCCACCGAGATATTTTGTAACAGAGTGCATAATGATATCAGCACCGAGGTCAAGCGGATTTTGCAGATAAGGTGAAGCAAAAGTGTTGTCAACTGCTAATAGAATATTCTTTGGTTTTGTAATAGCTGCTACAGCTGCAATGTCAGTAATATTCATCAATGGGTTGGTCGGGGTTTCTATCCAAACCAGTTTCGTGTTTGCAGTAATTGCTGATTCTATATTGGCAACATTAGTGGTATCAACATATTTAAATACTATCCCGAACCGTTCAAATACTTTGGTGAAGAGACGATAGGTACCGCCATACATATCATTGGCGCAGATCACTTCATCTCCAGGCGATAATAGTTTTATTACTGCATCAGTAGCTGCTACACCGCTGCTGAAGGCAAGGCCGAATTTTCCGTTTTCTATAATAGCGAAAGCATCTTCCAGTGCTTTTCTTGTGGGGTTCTGGCTGCGGGCATATTCGTAGCCTTTGTTCTTTCCCGGGGCTTCCTGCACATAGGTTGAGGTTTGAAAGATCGGGGTCATGATGGCACCGGTAGAAGGATCTGGTTCAGCTCCGGCATGAATGAGTTTTGTAGCAAGTTTCATATTTGTATGCGTTATTTTTTATTGAATTGCAAAGATGATGATTTCATATCATTTAAAAAGAAATGCAGCACTCAGGTATCTCCAGTCATAATTATCTGCATGATGTGCTGATTGCGGAATGATTTTCTTATTCAACACTTCTGGTTTCAATATATTTTGTTCAACCAGTCTTCTTTTTGCTTCTATTATTGCCGACTGTACTGCTTTGCTTTCCATCCATTTTTTTTGCGGAGGTTCAAAACCAACTTTATCTTTCCTCCATAC
Source organism: uncultured Chitinophaga sp. (assembly GCA_964453625.1). GTDB lineage: Bacteria > Bacteroidota > Bacteroidia > Chitinophagales > Chitinophagaceae > JJ008. The sequence continues at coordinate 14,411 of CAYVSH010000056.1, read as the reverse complement.
AATGGATTCGGACAATTTATTTTTCATGGTTTCCCGCAATATCCATTTTGTACGGCTATTTCTTATTTTAAACTCAGGTGGTAATGTAAACACAAATTCAACCAATTCATGCGATAAGAACGGAAGCCTCACTTCCCGTCCATGTGCCATGGCATTCCGGTCAGCATATTTCAAAAGCTCTTCTAACCCGTGTATGCAGGTGTTAAAGTGTAAAGCGTTGTTCAGTGTAAATCGTTGAGGTACGGTATAATAAGCCTCTTTACTTTGAAGCTGTACAAACTCTTTTGTGAGGTCTTCATGTTTGATGGCTCTTAACAGGTACCTGTTTTCTAAAACTATAGTGGCGAAGTCAGGAAAATAAGCAGCTATCATATTACGGTAATCAAACTGCTCATTAATTCCCAATTCCTTTGCTGCTTTTATTTCATTACTCTTTCTAAGTTTTCTGTTTCGAAAAAGTTCCTGCCAATACCATTTAAAGTATTTATGATAACCTGCTAATGTCTCATCGGCTCCTTGTCCGTCAAGTAATACTTTTATTCCATGTTGTTTTGCCAGTTCATACACTTTATATTGAGCGTAGATGCTTGCAGAACCAAACGGGGCTTCCTGGTGATAGCATAATTGCTTCCAGTCTTCCAGCAATCCATCGCCGGAAATATCTGTAGTGTAATGTTGTAATTGAAATTGTTCTGCTACCAGTTTTGCAAATTCTGATTCATCTTTTTCAAACCCCTTGAATGTAGCCGTAAAGGCAGTGGCCGGAGAATTGGTATGGACACTTGCTCCTGCAATAACAGATGAGCTGTCGAGGCCGCCACTAAGTGAGGTTCCGATTGGCACGTCGCTTCGTAATCTTCTTTTTACAGCAATGGAAAACAGGTGATCGAATTGTTCAAGTGCATCTGCCTCTGAAATATGCTTGTCTTGTTTTTCAGGATCAATATCCCAGTATTTCTCCAGCGAAATCTCATTGTTGGATAATGAATACTTTAAACAGGTAGCAGGAGGTAGTTTATATATTTTTTCAAAGAATGTTTCTCCGGGTTGATTGGGATTGTCAGTATAACCAATAGTAATAAAATTGAAAAGCATTTTTTGATTGGGTATTCTTTCAACACCGCTTGCCCAGAGAGCTTTCATTTCAGAAGCAAATAGTATCTGCTTATCATCAAAAAAATAAAAAAAAGGTTTCTCGCCAAACCGGTCCCTTGCAGCAAATAATTCCTTTTCCTGTTCATCCCAGATAGCAAAGGCAAACATGCCATCAAAATGATCAACACATAAGTCTTTCCAGTGATCGTATGCAGCTACAATTACTTCTGTATCTGTTTGAGTTCGGAACCGGTAGCCCTGTTGTGAAAGTTGCTCCCGTAATTCTATGTAATTATAGATTTCGCCGTTGTGGACAATGGAGTAGCGGCTTGCACTTCCATCAGTTGAATAATGCATTGGTTGTTGACCGGCAGCACTCAGATCAATAATAGAAAGACGCCGGTGTCCAAATGCAACCGATCCTTCATCATTCATCCAAATTCCTTCACCATCCGGCCCCCTGTGCTGCAAGGCAGTATTCATTAACTGAAGCCGTTGCTTCAGTATTGATTTGTTATCATCATTACTGTTTATTGGATGTCGATTGATGATACCTGCAATTCCACACATGTTGTAAATATCCAACTAATAAACACTATATCCCAAAAAAGTGATACAGCTATAAATTATCAGAAGGAGACAGGTAATCTTGCTTCAAGGTAATCCCATGCCATCAGAAGCTCAGCCCCTTTATTCTTTTGCTGGAAAACCATTGTAAAATATTCAATAGAAGTTGTGGTAGTGGTAACAGGTATGATAAAACGGGCAATATCACTTGATGCATCAGGATGAAGCCCCCAGCTATCAATATTACTGTTCAGTACTATTGTCCATTTTTCCTTTTCCGGAATGCAATAGAGAACATAACGTCCGGCTTTTATTTTTTTACCTTCAATGGTTGCATCTTTATAGAGGTCTATTTCTGTGGCTTCATTGGCACCCAACCTCCAGGGTTCATTATATTTTAATAAATTTTGAAATAATCTTCTGCCTCCCAGGTGTGGACGGCTATAGATGACCCTGGCCAAAGGTGGTGCAATATTATGATTCGCCATTTTCAGTTTGGGGTAATCCACCGGGTAATAGCTCATATCCATTGGTGAAACATCCACCGGATCATATGGATTTACAGGATTATTGTTTTTTAAAAACAGGGAGCTGTCAGGCTTTATATTTTCATTTACCGGTTGCTTATTCTCCTCTTTGGAATTATTACAGGAAAATGAAAGAATACAAGAAAGCAATATGAATATCGTTGTCCTCATATATTATTCCTTTAAACTTATTGGTATGGCAACTTTTACATTTTCCCAGGCAATGTTAAGATTATAACCGGTTCCTGTTTTTTCAAATACCATTGACAAAGATTCTATCGCTGTATCTGTTTTTTGTACTGCTACATCTGTTCTGGCTACATCCTTTGCCTGGTTGTATTTAAATGCTCCCCATGTATCTGTGTCTTTATTGATGATAATGGTCCAGGTATTTTCTTTTACAATGGCATATAAAGTATAGCGGCCTTTGTTTATCTTTTTTCCACCGATACGGACATTTTTAAAAAACTCGATCTCTGTTGCTTCATTGGCTCCCATTCGCCACAATTCGCCATATTTAACAAGATTTCCAAAAATGGCTCTCCCGGCTTTTTGCGGACGGCTATAGATCACTCTTGCAGCAAGTGGCTCTGTTATCTTATCCTGGATCTTCAATACGGGATAATTGACCGGATAATAAGCCATATCCATCGGAGACTTATCTACCGGTGGCAGGTTTGTTTGCGCCAATAACGAAATAAAAACTAACTGCAGTACAAAAAGAAGGCAAATTGTTTTTCTCATATCAAACATTATTTACAAATGTAAAACGAAATGCTTTGTGATAAGTTACCATTTATAAATCCTCCCGATCTGATTTTACCAGTTCATTAAATCTGTTCTCAGTAAATGGTATTACCGCTGCCAAAAACTGACGGGAACAGTCCTGCAATAGTTGGTAATGCTGTTCAAATAAATTGAATGCAGCCTTACTGTCATTTAGATAAGCGGCTCTTCGAACAACACCAGACATGCTTTTTTCAATACCCCAATAGGTTCGGTAATTAAAGAGCCAGTTTTGTTCTTTCATATAAGGATACATAATAGAAAACCTTGGGGCCAGCCATTGCAGGTGCTTATCAATGTTGTTATATACCTGTTGCGAAAAATTATATAATGATAATTCGGTGAAATAGTTTTCATCAGTTGCTAAAAAATGGTCATATACTACATCTACAAAAGCACCGCTGTATAAACGATAGGCAGGCCTGAATATCTTTTTTGCCTCCTTTGTTGCTTCGTGCAGATCAGTATAAGTGTCAATTGCCCTGTGCAGCATGATGCCTTTTTGAATATCAGGGGGATAATCAAATCTTTTTTTCCCTTTCACATAGTCGCTTATCATATTGCCTACCAAGATTTCAGGGTGGTTAAATGATAGATAGGCGTGGGCTAAATAATTCAGAATTTATTTTTTTATAAAATTAACCATACCGGCGATCAATTCATGCATTACAGGTAATAAAGGGTTGCTATATGATTTCTGGTTTTCCTCCGGCTCATCACCGGCAATTTCTTTTAATACATGGTTCATATTTTTTATGAGAAGAAGTTCGGAAGAAGGTTTAGCGGCTTTCAGGCTCTCTGCATCCTCAACTTTTACCTGTGTGTCCTTTGTGCCTTGTGCTATAAGGACAGGACATTTTAATGATTGTATGATCTGCTGTGGGTCATATTGTATCCATGATATCATATAGGATTGTACAGAAGGACGGAATAGGCTATATAATTTTACATCCGGTTTGCTTATTTTATTTCCTGCTACGAGGGTATCAAGATAATCGTAGCTTTTTATTTTAAGTTCATCAGGCAGTGAAGCCAATTGTTCTTTCAGGATAATATCAATCCTTCTGCCTGCACCGGCAATGCTGATAAAGCCGGCAGGATTTATCAATTGTGCCGCTCCCATTCCCACCAATGAACCCTCACTATGTCCCGCTATATAAATGTTTTTGAAATGCTGATTTTCCAGGAACCTGTACCATGCAATAGCATCATTAATGCCATCAGAAAAACGTATACTGTCTTCTACCATGTTTTTGAAAACACTTTTGGCGATCCCTCTTTTATCATATCGCAAGCAGGCAATACCATGGCTGGCAAGACTGTCTGCTATCTGCAGTAGAGAATTATTTTTTCCGGGAATTAAAGGAGTGTTTCCGTCTCTGTCAGTAGGTCCCGAACCAGCTATCAGCAAAACGACAGGAGGGTTTTTAACATCAGTTGGTGTAAATAATGTACCATAAAGTGTACCTCCTTTTACTTCTACCTCTGCATCTGTGGCAACGTAATGATTTTTTTGTGCTTTCAGATCAGTAGCAAGAGAAGAAACGAATAGTAACAATAGAATCCTTTTCATAAAAGAGATTTATGCTTTTTGTTTTTTAAACAACCTGAAGGAATATACAACAGGAATGATAACTAGAATGAGCATCAGCGGAATGAAAAGATATAATACATACTCAGCAGGAATAAACAAGCTTACAATAGCAAACAGCAAACCTCCCCAGAACCAAAGCTTCCCGGCCAGTTTATGCGTTAGTCTCCAATTCTCATCGCTGCTTAATGTCCATGGTAATCGGATGCCGGCAAAATAATTAGGCCTGATAGAATGCATATAATTACCAAGAAAAGCAAACAACAGACCTATCAGCGGGAAAAGAAACCGGTTCATTGAAATATTGCCCTCTGCGGCAGCAGCAATGATAATGCAATTCAATGCTGTCATAAAAACTACCAGCCCGGTGGCCAACTTACCAAAGGCCGGTGAGGGGGCTTTATTCTTTCTCTTTGGATCTATTACATGCAGGTTTTGCAACAGAAGGTATAAAAGAAATGAAACAGCAACGAGAATCCCGGTTACCAGCCACAATTCAGATTTATTGCCAAACCTGTCAGGTTCAAACTTTGCATTATAGTGCAATGCCACTGATTCGGGTATCTTTTTCCATGAAATGGCCAGGTAAGCTAGCGGTATCAGTGAAATAAGCAGCATGGAGAGATTACGTATCACAATACTATTTTTCATATAAAGATTTTTTATTTCTTTTTTGACTTGAACTGTACAAACCATTTCAATATTTCATCCACCACTGTAGTATTTAATGAGTAATAAACAAACTGCCCTTCTTTTTCTGCTATTACGAGTTTGGCCTGTTTCAGCAGGTCGAGATGATGGGATATACTGGGAAAGGAGATATTAAATTGTTCTGCTATTTCTCCGGCAGTCATATCTTTTTGCTGCAGCATTTCCAGTATTTCCCGCCTGGTCGCATCATTCAGGGCTTTAAAAACAATATTCATCGGCTGTCTTCAATTATATATTTAGACAAATGTCTAAATACTATTTCAATTATCCAAATTTTTCTTGAGAATGCACACTTGTTCAACTGATGACCGGTTGATAAAAATGGCAAACGGTTAATAACAGGTAACATGTGTTAACTGCCCTTAACATGTAGCACCACTAATCACAAATGCCTTGTACGGGGTTGTAACCTGTTTTACTTTTGAACCGTCACACCATTAAACCTTATAATTAAAAAAAAGAAAGATGAAAAAGATGATCTTAATGCTGGCAATCTCGATAAGCACTGCAAGTGTATTCGCCGGTGAAACAAATGTAAACCAGAAAGTATTAGATGCTTTTAAAACTGAATTTGCTACAGCAGCAAACGTTGAATGGACAATCGGAGATAATTACTACAAGGCATCATTCACATATAATGAAAAATATGTGTTTGCCTACTTTAGTGAGGATGGTGAGTTATTGGGCATCACCCGTTATATAAGCCTTGTAAACCTTCCGCTTAACCTGCAAACAAGCCTGAAGAAGAATTATAACAGTTATTGGATCAGCGACCTGTTTGAAGTAGCAAAAAACAGCGGCACCGCTTACTACATCACTCTGGAAAATGCAGATACGAAAATGGTTTTAAAATCTGTAGATGGAAACAGCTGGAGTGTTCATAATAAAGAAAGAAAATCGTAGAACTAAGTTTTGGTGTGTGGTAAAACAAACCCCGTTACTCCTTTAGTGGAGGCGGGGTTTTTGTTTTGTATTGGTCACAGGTTAATAATTTTTTTTCTGTTAAGTTGTTTAACAACATACACCGTAAGTCACAATTGACTTGACTTCGCTTTGCTTCAATAATATTTTTGTATCGTAATATTCAAAGATCATTAATCATTAAACCTAAAGCCATGAAAAGAAAAACATCATCAGACAACATTAATGCAACTTATGCATTGCCTCATTATCAAAACTTCTTATCTGTCAAAAAGATTCTGTTATCATTTGCACTGTTGTTTATCGTAACCATCAGTGCCAGGAGTGCAGAAGATATTGAAGTGAGTAAAGTAGTTCAAGCTTCTTTTGAAAAAGAATTTGCAGGGGCGCAACTGATAAGCTGGAAAGATGTGGGTGAATTCATGAAAGCGACTTTTATTCTTGGTGAACGCCGTACGGAAGCATATTTCAGGGAGGATGGTCAACTGGAAGGAAGTGCCCGGGCACTTTTTTACAGCCAGCTTCCCCTCATTGTTATGACGTCATTTGATAAACGCTTTGCAGGAGCTGAAGTTTGGGATGTACTGGAAATCAATAATTCGCAAGGAACTACTTATAGGATAACAATCGAAAGAAAGCACAAAAAATACAGGGTAAGAATGGATGCAAACGGAAATATTAAAGAAATTGAACGGTTAAAGAAATAATCAATTAGCCTTATCTGGTAAAATTCCGTTCTGCCTCAGGCGGAACGGAATTTTCTTTTCAAAACTGTATTTTTGCGGCTCTGCCTGTTGCTGCTGATAAATCGATCATGAATTGTATCGATAATTATAGCAGGCACTGCCGCATTGTCTCACCCTATTGTGATCGGAAGGCGGCCTGAAATTTTTTCATCATGAACAAAGGACCAGTCTCAAAATTTATTGAACATCATTACCGTCATTTTAATGCTGCTGCATTAATGGATGCAGCCAAGGGATACGAAGCTCATTTGACCGAAGGTGGTAAAATGATGGTAACATTGGCCGGAGCTATGAGTACCGGCGAATTAGGAATATCATTAGCAGAAATGATACGCCAGGGAAAGGTTGATATCATCAGTTGTACCGGAGCCAACCTGGAAGAAGATGTAATGAACCTTGTTGCCCACTCACATTATAAAAGAATTCCAAACTATCGTGACCTGACACCGGAACAGGAGTGGGATCTGCTGGAAAATCATTTTAACCGTGTAACAGATACCTGCATTCCGGAAGAAGAGGCATTTCGCCGGTTACAAAAACACCTGGTAAAGCAATGGAAGGATGCTGAAGCAAAAGGGGAAAGATTTTTTCCTCATGAGTTCTTATATAAAACAATATTAAGTGGTGAACTTAAACAGTATTATGAAATTGATCCGAAAGATAGTTGGGTTGTAGCTGCAGCAGAAAAGAATATTCCCATCGTTGTGCCAGGTTGGGAAGACAGCACTACCGGAAATATTTTTGCCAGCTATGTAGTAAAAGGAGAATTGAAAGCAAGCACAGTTAAGAATGGTATCGAGTACATGGTGTGGTTGACGGAATGGTATCGTAACAATTCTTCCGGTAAGGGTGTTGGTTTCTTCCAGATAGGTGGTGGTATTGCCGGCGATTTTCCAATCTGTGTAGTGCCGATGATGTACCAGGACCTTGAATGGCATGATGTGCCGTTCTGGAGTTATTTCTGCCAGATCAGTGATTCTACAACTTCTTATGGTTCATATTCTGGGGCAGTTCCGAATGAAAAAATTACATGGGGCAAGCTTGATATTAAAACACCAAAGTTTATTGTAGAGAGTGATGCTACTATTGTGGCGCCATTGATCTTTGCCTGGGTACTGGGGTGGTAATTAATTTTATTTAAAATAAAATCCCGTTTAGCTAAATGCAGAACGGGATTTTTTTATGCTGAAAGGTAAGGATTCTGTCCTCAGGGACAGGGTTTAATCAATGCTATATTATAATAACGGAATGTGGCTAAATCCAGATGTCTGTTCTATAAAAAAAACCTTCTGCATTGAAACAGAAGGTTTTTTATCTTTTTGGAGTAAAAGTTAAAACCCTTTCGGCACTTCCAGTTTTATATCTCTTTTCAGCATTTCATTACGGTTAGCCATTTCCCAGGCGGTATAAAAAACCAATTGTGTCCTTTTCACCATCAGCGGATAGTTGATCTTGTCTGGTGTATCAGTTGGTTTATGATAATCTGCTTTCAGCATCCCGTCATAATAGAAAATGATAGGGACTCCCTTCACTGCAAAATTGTAATGGTCGCTGCGGAAATAGATACGGTTCGGGTCTTTCGGATCATTGAACTTATAATCCAGTTCCATCTTTGTATATAATTTATTCGTGGCTTCGCTTATTACCTTTAGATCAGAACTTATTTTATCATCACCCACTACATAAATATAATTCAGCGTATCACCATAGTGGCGGCTTGAATCGCTGCGGCCGATCATATCAATATTCAGGTCAACCGTTGTTTTTTCCAATGGAAAGATCGGGTGATTGGTATAATATCCAGAACCCCACAATCCTTTTTCTTCGCCGCTTACTGCCATAAACACAATGGATCTTCTCGGGCCTTTACCATCCGCTTTTGCCTTTGCAAATGCTTCTGCCATTTCAATAACACCCGTTGTGCCGGAGCCATCATCATCTGCGCCATAATAAATCACATCACCTCTTTTACCAAGATGGTCATAATGAGCAGTAATGAAAACATATTCATCCTTTAGGTCTGAGCCTTCTACTACACCAATTACATTAGATGCTGTTGCGGTTTGAGTGATCTTAGAATAACCCAGTTCGATCTCAGCTTCATAGGTTTTTGATGAATAAGAACCTGTTTTCAGTTTGCTCAACAATCCTTTCCCATCTTCCCCCATTATTTTTTCTGCCACTGCTTCCGAAGCGGTGAAGGTGAATGGAAGTTGAGCTGCTTTAAAACTATTCATGCCAAAGTTGCTGCTCATGTTCATCTGCCTTCTTGGAAAATTATTGTAGATGATGATCAGGGCAGCAGCGCCTTTGCTCATAGCTGCATTCATTTTACCAAATGAACTGGCAGGAGATGCAAAACCAGTTGCTGATGGTTTATAATCTGAAGGAGTGCCGTCAGCAATGATAACCAGTTTACCGGCTACATTCAGATCCTTATAATCATCCCGTACTCCCGGGTCGCTGATGCCATACCCGGCAAACACAGCTTCAGAGAAACGCATAGAGGCAGCAAAGTTGTTGGCCTGTGGCTGAAAATGATTGTTCAGTTCCAGGGATATCCCGTTAATATTCATGGTGGCACCCGTCATTGAATCTTTATAAAGTTTATACACCTGCCGGTAACTTCCGTTATTCCCAGGAGTTAAACCAATGGCTTTAAATTGTGATTCAATATAGTCGGCTGCTTTTTCTAATCCTGTTGATGGGGTATTCCTTCCTTCCATTTCTGCACTGGCTATAATGTAAAGATGTTTTTTCATGTCTTCTACCGTAATAGTCGACGCAGCTTTAGAAGCATTCTTGTCTTTTTTCTGCGCTGCAGATAATAAAGGCAGGCATAGCAAAAAGTAAATGATGATCTTTTTCGTCATGTGTGTTTTATTGAGTGATGTATTTCTGAAACTCTGATAATAATGTATAGGACAGACGCATTATTGATGCAGGTAAAAATAATCCCTTCCTGTTATTGAAAGAATAAAATATGGATGACCGGCAGAGTGGTTATATACTCAGACACAGGCTATTTTTTCAACACGGCGGCCATGGCGGCCACCTTCAAAATCTGTAGTGATAAAATGCGCCACCATTTTTTCTGCATCACCTTCCCGAACAAACCTGGCAGGTATGCAAATGATATTAGCATCATTATGACCCCGGGCCAGTTGTGCCAGTTCTTCACCCCAGCAGATGGCAGCCCTTATACCCTTGTGTTTATTGGCCGTCATGGCTACACCATTGGCACTGCCACAGATCAAAATACCAAATGCTGCTTCACCTGTTTCTACAGATGTGGCTACCGGGTGGGCAAAATCTGCATAGTCAACTGAATCCTTACTATGTGTGCCGAAATCCTTAAAGGCAAGGCCTTTTCCTTCCAGGAAGGAAATCAGCGATTCTTTGTATTCATAACCTGCATGGTCACTTCCGATAGCGATGGGCTTGCTTAGATCAAATGGAGAATGCATAACGAGTATTTTTGAATTAGAGATTGCGGATCAGCAGTAAGATGTAACAAAGGTAAACAACTCCCATCTCATATCCGGAAACACATATCCCGTATCTCGAATCCCGATTAACTCCACTCTTCCTCTTCTTTTTTCTGTCGCTTATTGATGCGGGATGCAATAACAATACTGGCTTCAAATAAAAGATATAAAGGAATAGTTACGATGGTAAGGCTGAAAGGATCCGTAGATGGAGTGATGATCGCCGCAGCAATTATTATCACCACAAATGCATGCCGCCTGTATTTTCTTAAAAACTTTGCTGTAACAATACCGATCCTCGCCAGCACCATTACCAGCAACGGCATCTGGAAAAGAATGCCAACACCAACAGTAGTGTAAATAAGGTTTTCTAAATAATCAGAAAATGTTGGCATGATCTGTATCTGCGGACTCAGCTTATAATTAAAATAAAAGTTGACCATGAAAGGGGTCAGGATAAAATAACCAAAAGCAACACCGGCAAAAAACAAAATGGATACCCAGAAAATAACTCCTTTTGTTTTCTTCAACTCATTAGGAGATAGTGCCGGACGCAAAAACTTCCAGAACTCCCAGAAGATATAAGGGAAAGCAATAATGAAACCACCGATAAATGCCAGTGTAAACGAAGCAATGAATTGCCCCGTCATGGTTGTTTCTAAAAACTTTACATCTACCTGTTGAAAACATAAAGAATCTCCAATACCTATTGAATGTCCAAGGCTGCATAACCATCGGGCTGAAATGAAATCGGCACGGGTTGGGGCAAAAAGAATATTGTTGACCACAAAATCTGCATACACAAAAACAATTACCGCACCTACCAGTACAGCTATCACCGAACGGATAACATGCCAACGCAGGTCTTCCAGGTGGTCAATAAAAGACATATCCGCATTCGGGTCCTTCTTTCGCTTATTAAAAAAATCGAGTAATGCCATGTGTTTATTCAGAAGATGGGCAAAGGTAGGAGATTGATCAATTAAGTTGATTAAACCAATTCCTTAATAACCCAATCACTAGCTCACTTTAATTTTTTCATTTTCACCATTTCAATCCTTGTATCGCTTACATGCAGTATGTCAAATTCATAGTCATCAATGATGATGCGTTCTTTCTGACGGGGTATCTTTTCATGATGGTTGATAATATAGCCGGAAAGGGTTTCTGATTCATCTTCGCCAAATTCAAATCCATACTTCTCTTTCAGAAAATCCAGTTCTATACGGCCGGAGAACATGTATTCATTTTCTGCCAGTTGCTTATCAATGAATTCTTCCGTATCAAATTCATCCTGTATCTCGCCAAACAATTCTTCCAGCACATCTTCCATAGTGATGATGCCGGCAGTGCCGCCAAACTCATCCACTACCCAGGCAATGCTTTTTCTTTCTTTTGAAAACTTAGTGATCAGTCCTGATGCACTCATGCTTTCTGGTACAGCAGGTATTGGCAGTAATATTGAATTGATATCTGTAGCCTTCTTGAACATATCAAGCTGGTGTACATATCCTGTTATATGATCTATGTTTTCTTCATATACCACCAGCTTGCTTAGTTTGGTATCTATGAATTTCTTACGCAGCTCTTCCATCGTGGCGGTGTTCTCAATGCCTACAATTTCTTTTCTGGGTACCAGGCATTGCCTGATCTTTACCTTCGGCAGTTCCTGTGCATTCTCCATCAGCTGGGTATTGCGTTCCTGTCTTTCATCATCAGGCAATCGCTGAAACAGGTGTTTCAGGTCGCTGCGGTTGATCGGGTCTTTGTTTTTATCCAGCCGGATATTGAAAAGATATTTTAATATCCATTCCGATAAATCAATAAGAGCGGTGGCAACAGGATGAAATATCTGGTAGAAAAAATTGGTAAGCGGTGCCAGTTTACTCAGCATGGTGTTGCTTTTAGAGCGGAAATAAGCCCTGGGAATAAACTCGGTAAATACCAATACCACAAAAGTTGCCAATGCAATTTCCACAACCAGGTGAACAGTGGCAGATCCGATTTTCCATTTTTTCCATACTGGTGCCATCACCGTACTAATCTGCAAACCCATCAGCACTAAGAATATTGTAAAGCCTATTAAAGTAGAGCCGATAAACCGGGCAGGCGACTCTATAAACTTTGCCAGTAATAAACCCGAAGTGCCCCCCTGGTTTTTTTTGATCTCAATGTTCAGGCGGTTGGCACTGTAATAAGCCATTTCAATACCGGCAAAAAAACCCATGACGGCAATAGTGAGAAAAAAGTATAAGACCGATGTCCACTCAATCATGCTGCGAAGATAAACAAGAACAAATAACCGCTATGTTAAGGGAAAGACAGTGCAGCAGTAAGATCAGGAAAGTAAAAATGCCCTTACAGTTTCTTCCGCTTCCTTGCAAGCCCTTTCCAGGCTATCGTTTAGTATCACATGGTCAAACTGTGATTTAAAAGAAAGTTCATAATTGGCTTTGTTAAGCCTTGCTATCAGCGATTCATCTGTTTCAGTACCCCTTGCTTTTAATCGTTTTGCCAATTCATCAATTGATGGGGGCTCAATGAAGAGTGATAGCGATTGATGAGGGTATAGTTGTTGTATATGAATACCTCCTTGTACATCTACATCAAGCAAAGGTGCTTTCTGTAGTTGCCATATGCGATCCATTTCACTCTTTAATGTACCGTAATATTTCCCTTCATACACCATTTCCCATTCTACAAACTGATCTTGTTCGATCCTGTTTTTGAATTCATCCACCGAAATAAAATAGTAATCCACTTTATCTTTCTCATAATGCCTTGGCTGGCGGGTGGCGCAGGAAATAGAGAAAGCAAGTTGCTCCGGCATGCTTTGCAACAGGTGACGGGTCACCGATGTTTTGCCCGAACCAGAAGGTGCAGCAATGATGATGAGTTTATTTGCAGAAAGTTCCATTGTAAAAGGTGGCCAAAAGTAAAGATTAATAAGGTGTAAACCTTATAATGACATGTATTAAGAAGTATGAAGAAGGAATAAATTTTATGTTATTTCTTTTTCTGCCTGGCAACAGACTTTTCTTTATTTGCTTTCATTCTGTATTTCACAATTTTTGTCACTAAGCCAAATGGTAATGGCTTGTCATGCGGAATCTGTGCTGTTCCTTTTCCGCCTTTATATGCTGCCAGTTCTTTTTTGAATGCTGCATCACTTCTTGGCACAGGGTAAATGCCGATATGGTTTTTAAATCCGGCAAAAAAGATGAGTACACCGTTTAGTTTATATCCGGCAATACCATAGCTGATCACTTCTTCTGCAGCCGGTGCGGTTTTCTTTATAGTGGCTCTCAGCTTTTGCATTCTTTCCTGCACAGGTGTAGGGTAGCCGGCTATGTATTCATCAACCGTTGCAGCAGGTTTTATTTTTATACGGGTAGCCATTTTTTATTTTTCCAGGAACTCTTTCAATGATGTATGGATGAGGAAGGTCCAGCCTTCCATAAAATTCTCTTTGGCAAAGGCATTGGTGGTAGTTGGAAAAGTTTCCAGGCCTGAGTGGGTAAGCACCAGCTTTGTGGTGTCTCCTTCGGGAAATAATTCAAAACTGAGCAGGGAGTTACCTTCATATCCATCATACCGCCAGGTGTAGGAAAGTTTCTTATTTACGATGGCTTCTTTTACGGTGCATAAATGCAAATATTTTTCTCCTTCTTTTCCGGTGCCATAAAATTGAAAATTAAAACCCGGCTCTGCCTTAAATGCAGAAAGATCAAAATACCATTGCCTCATTTTTTCTTTATCGGTAAGGGCAGTCCAAATTTTTTCAGCAGCCACATTAAATGTTCTCTCAATGATTACCGGACTATCACTCATAATGTTTTTTTGCAGATGAAAAGATGATAAATAAAGTTAACCTTTAATAAATATCAATGCTGTATTCCTTTTTTAAATGGCTAATTAACCGGTACATGCCGCAGCCGCCCTTCTTCTATTGGGCGGCGAAGGATGTAGGCCACAAAAT
>CAYVSH010000055.1:0-19407 GCA_964453625.1 uncultured Chitinophaga sp. | reverse complement strand
TAGCTTTTTCAATTGCCACTAAAGCGTCCGGCGATGCAGCATAACCAAGATCATTTATATTAGGTCCATAAGCCAATGCCTGTGCCCAGTATAACATAGCATTAGAGGGCTCAAACCTGGTTGCCTTTTTAAATGATGCCATTGCTTCAATGATGTGAAAACTATAATACATATTGATGCCCTGGTTAAAATAGAATTGTGCACTGTCGATGGAATTACTGATCTTCCATTTATAATTACCTGCACCCGGAATAACAGGTATATCTGATTTCTCCAGCCATTCCTTTAGAGCTTCCCAATCAGGGCCGCACCTAACAATATTCTTCCGTTTATACTCAGCACTTAAGGAATTGCTTTCATTTTTTAAACCTTTCCCTTTTAAATTGAAAGCCAGCAAAGCAGTTAAAAAGGCCAGAACAGCCAAAAAGAGGGGAGGGGATTTCATTATAGCTAGTTTAAGGTGTTAAAAGTTACAACTTTTTCATGTTTAAATCATCTGTTAAAGGCTATTCGAAGGCAGTTATGTAATTTTAGAACATGAAAAGGATACTTATCCTGATCTTATTATTTTCAATGCTTAGGGCAAACGGACAAAATGAGTTTGCTTCCACAGCGTTTTATAAAGATTTCCAGAAAATATATAACGATGCCCAAACTGGATTTCAGGAATACAAAGGCAAAAAAAGAGTAAGTGAATTTGAAGAGATTGTAGATGAGTATGATGTAAAACTGATGGTTCCATTGGCAGATTCAGGTAAGATAGTAATCCCTGTTTCCGGCCAGCCATATGTTATTTATTATTTTGAACCAGATAAGAACAGGCTTAAAGTAGATCAGCGGGGAGCTAATCTGAGAGATGCTGTATTGATTGCTACAAATTTACAATTATATGCCCGGACTGAAACTAGTATGATCAATAATAAACCATTTAGTAATACCTGGTATTTTACAGACCCAAATGAAACAAGGCAAGCTTTAGCAATTTTTCGGCTTTCCATCTATTACCAGGATGGAAAATACAATTTATCTTTTGAGATAAGGGGAAAGTCTAATTGATATTTCAGGAAGCTTCTAATTCCATTATTTTTTCAAATACCTTTTCATATTCTTTATTAAGCTGTACAAGTTCACTTTCAGCTATTTTGTATTTATTTTCAGCTTCCAGGAATTTTACTTTATCAGAATAAATGGCCGGGTCTGTAAGTGATTTTTCTAGTTCCGTTTTCTCTTTGTTCAAAGCAGCAATTTTTTCTTCCAGTTGCTGAAATTGTTTTTGCAACCGCTGTAATTCTTTTTTCTGTTCTTTATTGATAGGCTGGGCAGCAATAGGTTTCGCTGCCTCATTCTGTTTGTTATTATTGTAGCTTTCAGTTTTCTTATTCTCTGAATTCTGTTTTACATTTTCTGATTTCTGTCCTCCCACTTCCGGTTTCTTACTTCCTTTCTCTCTTTCCTGTTTTGCCATTCTTTCTTTCCAGGCAACCCATTCCTCATATCCTCCTTTAAATTCTTTTATTTCATGATCAACGATCTCCCATATTTTATTAGCTGTCTTCGAAACAAAATACCTATCGTGACTTACTAGAATGATACTTCCCTCATATTTTTTCAAGGCATCAATCAGCAAGTCACAACTGTGCATATCCAGGTGGTTCGTCGGTTCATCCAACATCAGGAAATTTGCCTTGCTCACAATTACTTTAGCTAATGCCACCCTTGCTTTTTCGCCACCGCTAAGGATTCTAATTTTCTTATCTGCATCATCACCACTGAATAAAAAACATCCAAGCAATCCACGAAGTTCCAGTTCATTCATCTGGCTGCCGCATTCTTTCATTTCATCAAGTATGGTGTTATTAATGTTTAATGCCTCCAGTTGATGCTGTGCATAAAAACTCTCCTCTACATTGTGCCCCCATTTCCTTTCTCCTTTACTAAAATTCTCAACGCCAGCGATAATCCGAAGCAGGGTGGATTTACCTTTTCCGTTGGCACCGATAAGAGCAATCTTATCATCACGGTCAATTTCAATTGTAGAGTCCTTGAAAATTACATTATCTCCAAATGATTTTGAAACGTTCTTTAATTCCACCAATACTTTTCCTGGAGTTTTATCTACCCTGAAATTGATGCGGATATTAGGTCGTTCAATTTCTGCTTCTTCAATTCGTTCAAGCTTATCCAGTTTTTTAATGATACTTTGCGCCATGGCAGCTTTACTGGCTTTGGCTCTGAAACGTTCAACCAACCGTTCATTTTGCCGTATATAATCCTGTTGGTTTTCATAAGCCTTCTGTTGCATTTCTACACGAATAGCCTTTTCCTTTTCATAATAATCATAGTTGCCATTATAGATATGCAATTGTTGCTGATAAACTTCGACGATCTTAGTTACCATCCTGTTCAAAAAATATTTATCGTGGCTAACAATTACTACCGAACCCTGGTAGTGCAATAAATATTTTTCCAGCCATTCAATGGACGGAAGGTCAAGGTGGTTGGTAGGCTCATCAAGCAACAGCAGGTCGGGTTGTTGCAAAATCATTTTTGCAAGCAATACCCTCATTCTCCAGCCACCGCTAAATTCTTTATAAGGCCTTTTCAATTCTTCATTAGCAAATCCAAGACCTTGTAACACTTCTTCAGTTTTGTGATGAATATTGTATCCGCCGAGTGTTTCTAATTCATGTAATTTATCGCTATACTCATGAAGTGTTTTTTCATCCCCCGTTTTTTCCAGTTCTATTCCCAATTCTTCTATTTCTTTTTCAAGTTGTAATACTTTTTCGAAAGCTCCTAAAGCCACCTGCAGGATTGAATCATTGGTGTCAAAACTCAGCAGATCCTGGTGCAGATAACCGATAGAAGTTGTGCGGCTCCTTTCCACTGTTCCGGCTGAAGGGACATATTCTCCCACAAGTAACTTAAGTAAAGTGGATTTCCCGGTTCCGTTATACCCAATAAGACCGATCCGTTCACCGGGCTGAATATGCCAGGTAGCATCTTCTACAATTGCCCTTGCACCAAATTCAAACGTAACATTCTGTAATCCTGCCAGCATATTTATAAATTAACAGTCAAATCTTTTGACTTTTTAACAAACCGCAAAAATAAAGGATTACCACTTGCGGAGTTGGGCAATTATCTTTGTAATGATTCCAAACAGATATATTTAACTGAAAATTGATTTTGGATATGAAGAAAGCTATTGATCTTTTGAGTATCATTCTACCGGCTTTGATCATCATTTTAGGTGTGGTTCGGATCTTTGTTAAAAATACAAAAGGTGTAAATGGTCTTACCATATTTTTTGCCATTTTATTATTGCTGGGTGGGCTGATCAGGTTCTTTGTTTTTGGAAGTGGGGGAGGTACGAATAACTCAGGGCCAAAACCACCGCCATTAGCAGTCAGTAAACACAGTGATGAATTTAATAGCTCTGTAGAAAAACTACTGGAATCTTATTATAAGATGACCGAAGGTTTTGTAAACTGGGATACAAGTGCAATAAACACATCAGGAAATGAATTAAAGGCTGCACTTGACAATTTAAAACTGGACGAAATAAAAAAAGACACACTTATTTATGAAACAGCACTTGATCCATACAGGAATGCAGTAAAAGAATTGAGTGCAATTCTTGCAGACCCGTCCCTGGTAGAAAAAAGGGGTTCGTTGAATATTTTATCAGATCATATCCGTAACCTTCTGGTAATAGTGCAATATGACCGGGCTAAGGTTTACTGGCAGGAATGCCCGATGGCTTTTGATGAAGACAAACCGGGAAACTGGCTAAGCAAGACGAAAGAAGTTCGTAATCCTTACCTGGGAACCAAGGACCCTAAATATGGCGATAAAATGCTGGATTGTGGCGGACCAAAGGACACTATAAATTTTGTGGCAGAACAACCAATTAAATAAGCTTTTGTATTGAATTTATGAGAAGGATAACCGAACCTACTTCTTTTCTGTTGTTTATATCAGTTAAATAACAGCATTATTTATTGTAACAAGACGTATATAAAAAAACAAAGCCTGTTGACACAGGCCTTCTTTTGCGAATTAAACGAATATTAAATATTGTTTACTCTGTAAAATTAATAATAGAAATCCTTATTAGAAAATGGATATTTGAGCAATCAGTAGTTGAGTTTAGAAATAGTTAGTTAATACCCTTAGTTTTACTCCACAAAATTTATATATTGATTTTACACAAGATCATTTTCGCCTGGTTTAATTATTCTCAACATGGAATTAAATCTAAACTTTACACCGTTTCCTTTACTTAAAACTGAACGTTTGCTGCTTCGGCAATTGGGGAATGATGATATAAATGAAGTTTTCTTTTTGCGATCGGATGAAAGGGTATTACAATACTTAGGCAAAGAACCGGCCCAATCACTGAAGGATGCTGAAGATTTTATTGAAAGGATCAGCATAGCTGTACAAAACGGTGAATCCATAATGTGGGCTTTAACTCTAAAAGAAAATCCATCTAAGATAATTGGCACTATTTGCTTATGGAACATTATCAAGGAACATTTCAGAGCAGAAATCGGATATGTACTGCATCCGGACCACTGGCGAAAAGGATTGATGAAAGAAGCTATTGAAAAAGTTCTTGAATTTGGTTTCGGCAGTATGAATCTTCATTCAATCGAAGCAAGATTGTCAACAAAAAATATTGCGTCTGCTTCTACACTGGAATCGACAGGTTTTGTAAAAGAAGGGCACTTTAAAGAAGACTTCTTTTTCAGAGGCAGCTTTGAGGATACATCAGTTTATTCAATAGTGAATAATAAATAAAATGATATTTAGAGTAGCAATTCCAGCAGATATCCCAGCCATCCAGTTAGTAAGAAATTCGGTAAAAGAAAATGTGCTTTCTGATCCGGCGTTGGTTCCAGATAAGGATGTCGAAGAATATATAATGATGCGGGGCAAGGGATGGGTTTGCGAAATAGAAGGGGTGATTGTTGGATTTGCAATTGCAGACCTTAAAGAGAGTAATATCTGGGCCTTATTCATTCATCACCGTCATGAGAAAAAAGGAATAGGCAAACAGTTACATCAGTTAATGCTAAACTGGTACTTTCAAAATACAGATAAAACAGTTTGGCTTAGTACTTCCCCTGGAACAAGAGCTGAAACTTTTTACAGAAAAGCCGGCTGGAAAGAGGCTGGTATGTTCGGTAAAGGAGAAATAAAATTTGAAATGACAGCTATTGAGTGGAAATCGCTAAAATCTACTCCCAATTCAACAAGTATTTAGCTGATTCCAGCAGGTATTTTTCTTTATATTTAGGAAGTAGTAAGCAACCTTCTTTGGTTTGTTTTTTGTCTAAATTTCGGATGCAGAAGGTAAAAACAGAAATTATGAAAAGAACGTTTTCATTTTTAATACCTGCTTTATTCGCAGGGTTTTTGTTGGCTGATCATAAGCTTCAGGATATGCAAAATGAAACTGTCCAGATTGATGGTCCATATGTTCTGTATAAGAATAACAAGATATTTGTCAATTACGTTTATGACCAAAATGGTTCTCCAGTGTTAAAAGCTGATAGTTTTTCGCTGGAACAAAAACAGGAGATCATCTTAAAAGTAGCTGCAGGAAAGGATGGTTCTACTTTTGATGTGATCTTAAAAAAAGAACTGGTAATTGAAAAACCCGAGTATTCCGGAGTCACTAAAATGTTGGTCATCTCTGATATTGAAGGAGAGTTTGATGCTTTTAAAAAATTACTGCTCGTTAATAATATTATTGATCAAAAATTCAACTGGACATTTGGTAATGGTCACTTAATATTAACAGGCGATTTTTTTGACAGGGGTATCAGGGTTACAGAAACTTTATGGCTGATCTATTCACTGGAAGAAAAAGCAAAAGCTGCCGGCGGCTATGTTCATTTTGTATTGGGCAACCATGAAATAATGAATCTGAATAACGATCTGCGGTATGTTCATCCAAAATATATGCAGTCAGCTAAATTGATGAATGAAAACTACCTCAGCCTTTACGGAGAAAATTCAGAACTTGGAAGATGGTTGAGAACAAAGAACATTACGGAAAAAGTAGGTAATGTGCTCTTTATGCATGCCGGCATTTCTTCATATGTAAACCTGATGGATCTTTCTCTTACCAAAATGAACAAACTGGTAAGGCCTTTCTACGATGATACTACTTATAATTATAAAGATCCAAAAGTGGATATACTTTTCAGTGATTTTGGACCTTTTTGGTATAGAGGCTATTACTCTGGCTCACCAAAAGCCTCGATAAACCAGATTGACAGCACACTTACGCTATATAAAGTAAAGCATATTGCAACAGGACATACTGTTATTTCCGATACTATCAGTGTGTTACATAAAGGTAAGCTGATCAATACGGACGTTCATCACTCTAAAGGGCATTCAGAAGCGTTACTGATAGATAATGGTACGTTTTACCGTGTAACTTCTTTCGGGGAGAAATTCTTGATATTACAATAATTTTTGCAATGCTTGTAAACTTATTTTTTGTCCTCAACAAGAATTGCTAATTTGTTTTCTTGTAATTTCAACACTTATCACCAAAACTTAACCTCTTCATCATGAAAAAATTATTTATTGCTTTAATGGCCATTGCCATATTGGTTTCCTGCAAAGACAAAAAAAATAGTGGCGATAAAAAAACTGAAAACCGTGAAACGGATGATTACCAAAAGAAAGATGTCGACAAAAAAGATGAGGATAAGACTGCTGATTTCAAAAATGAGGATAATGATGATAATGGAAAGATGGATGATTTGGAGAAGAACGATGACAAAACTAGTTTTAGTGGTGCAAAAGAATGGCCCCAGTCCGAAAGAACAAGCTTTGTTACCAGTTGCATAAGAGAAGCAGTTAATGGAGGAACTTCGAGGCCTATTGCTCAAAAATATTGTGATTGTATGCTAATAAAAGTAGAAGGATTGTATCCTGATATTAATGAGGCAGCAAATCTTAATGATCAGCAATTGGAAAACATAATAACAAGATTCAGGGATGAGTGCCTTAAGTAGATGATTAAGCAGTTACATTTTTTTTAGCCCGGATTGCTGATTCCGGGCTTTTACATTTTAGGTATTATCCGCATTCCCACTTAAATTTGCGACACAAAATAGCATAAGTAAAATGGCAAGATCTATCGTATTTCGTGATGCCCACCGGGAAGCAATGAGTGAAGAAATGAGAAGGGATGAAAGAGTTTACCTGATGGGGGAGGAAGTGGCTGAATATAATGGAGCTTATAAGGTAAGCCAGGGCATGTTAGCAGAATTTGGTCCCAAAAGGATAATAGATACACCAATTTCTGAACTTGGTTTTACGGCAGTTGGAGTAGGTTCAGCACAGAATGGTTTAAGGCCGATTGTAGAATTCATGACCTGGAATTTTGCTGTTCTTGCCTTAGATCAAATTCTAAACACAGCTTCTAAAATGCTGGCTATGAGTGGTGGACAAATCTCTTGCCCAATCGTTTTTAGAGGTGGTAACGGATCTGCGGGCCAGTTAGGTGCACAGCACTCTACAGCATTTGAATCGCTTTATGCAAATATTCCTGGTATCAAAGTCGTTTCACCCAGCAATGGTTATGATGCAAAAGGACTTTTAAAACAAGCTATCCGGTTTGAAGAAGATCCGGTAATGTTCATGGAAAGTGAACTGATGTATGGTGACAAGATAGAAGTACCAGAAGAAGAATATTATATCGAATTGGGAAAGGCTGATATAAAGAAAACTGGAAAAGATGTAACCATCGTTTCTTTCAATAAAATGATGAAAGTGGCTTTGGGAGCTGCTGCAGAGCTTGAAAAAGAGGGTATAAGTGCAGAAGTGATTGACTTAAGAACCATTCGTCCGCTGGACTGGATGACAATATTGGAAAGTGTAAAGAAAACGAATCGACTCGTAATTGTAGAAGAACAATGGCCTTTTGCATCTGTTTCTTCTGAAATAACTTATAGGATACAAAAAGAAGGATTTGATTACCTGGATGCGCCGATTCGCCGCATAACCGCTGCAGATGCACCATTACATTATGCACCAAACCTTGTGGCTGCTGCATTGCCGGATGTTGCAAGAACTGTGAGCCTTGTGAAGGAAGTTATGTATCTGAAAAAATAATATTTTCTACTTATTTTAAAAGCCCTGGTTCTGACAATCAGGGCTTTTACTTTTCATCCAAATGTTTTAAAAATTACTTACGGTCATCATGCAACGTTTTAACTTTTAACATGTATCTTCGTTTCGGTTTTTCATAGGATATTGGATTTTAAAAACGAAGCTGGGTTTCTACCCGGCTTCTATTTTTAAAGCAATGATGCTTTTATCAGTTAGAGAAAAAAGCACTTTTATTAATTATTCCGGCATTATCGTTGCAAGTCACATTCAGCTTAAATCATTTATTTTTACTTCTAAATAATAGCAGATGCCCAATATATTGATCATTGATGATGAAAAAGCCATACGTAAAACTTTGACTGAGATTTTATCCTTTGAAGGTTATAAGATAGATGAGGCTGCAGATGGGGAAGAAGGCCTTAAGAAGTTTAAGGAAAAGACTTTTGACCTTGTTCTGTGTGATATTAAGATGCCCAAACTGGATGGAATAGAATTCCTGCAAAAAGCCGGTGAAATAAATCCTGATGTTCCGGTTATAATGATCTCCGGGCATGGAAATATTGAAACAGCCGTGGAAGCAGTAAAGAAAGGTGCATATGATTATATATCAAAACCCCCAGACCTGAATCGTTTGCTGATCACCATACGAAATGCGATGGATAAAAGCACCCTTGTGCTTGAAACAAAAGTGTTGAAAAGAAAAGTAAGCCGTGTACAGGAGATGATCGGCGAATCAAACCCCATAAAAAAAATAAAAGAAACAATCGATAAAGTAGCCCCGACAGATGCAAGGATATTAATAACCGGAGAAAATGGTGTTGGTAAAGAACTGGTGGCCCGTTGGGTACATGAAAAAAGTAACCGGGCTTCAGGGCCAATTGTAGAAGTGAATTGTGCAGCTATTCCATCTGAATTGATAGAAAGTGAATTGTTCGGTCATGAGAAAGGTTCATTCACTTCTGCCATCAAGCAACGTATTGGTAAGTTCGAATCTGCCAACGGTGGAACTCTTTTTATGGATGAGATCGGAGATATGAGCCTGAGTGCACAGGCAAAAGTACTGCGGGCATTGCAAGAAGGGAAAATAACAAGAGTAGGAGCAGATAAAGATATAAACGTTGATGTAAGGGTTATCGCTGCAACAAATAAAGACCTATTAAAAGAAGTAGAAGAAAAAAACTTCAGGCTTGACCTATATCATCGCTTAAGTGTTATCCTGATCCATGTGCCTTCATTAAATGAAAGAAGAGATGATATACCCATGCTGGTAGAACAGTTTTTGAACGATATATGTTCAGACTATGGCACTGCAGTAAAAGATATAGAACCAGAAGCTATCAAACTTCTGCAGGAATATAACTGGACAGGAAATATCAGGGAACTTCGAAATGTGGTGGAAAGACTTGTTATTCTATCCGGCAAGAGTATTACAACTGAAGATGTAAAGAGTTACGTATTACCTAAATAATCACTGCCGAAAAATATTTGGACTTCAAAAAGGGCTGTTTACCGGCTCAGAAAGGCTGCTGGCAGCCGTTTCACAAAACTTTTCACTTTAATATTTTGATAAGCACATAATTACGATATTTTTGCCTGCACTAAAAATTGGCTCATGCCCCTTAATCATATTTTCATTGTTTACCTGATAGGAACACTTATCGTTTTTCTTCCATCATTCGGCTTTGCAAAGCTTTTTGCAAAGGCTGGTGTACCCTCCTGGAAGGCTTATGTACCATTTTATAATACATGGATAATGCAGGACCTGGCAAAGAGGCCAAAGCATTGGGTGTTCTGGCAGTTTATTCCTGTGGTAGGTTGGTTTATCAGTCCAGGTATTTTTATTGAATTTACAAAACTGTTTGGTAGGTTCGGATTAGGACATCATACAGCGGCATCATTAGCCGGACCAATTTATTTTCCTTACCTCGCATATAAAGAAGATCCGGCATTCATAGGCCCAGAAGCCGTAAAAAAGCATAAGAAAAAAGCCTGGAGAGAGTGGGTTGATGCAGCCATATTTGCTGTTGTAGCTGCTACATTGATACGAACTTTTGTATTCGAAGCATATACTATTCCAACGGGCTCAATGGAAAAGACCTTGCTGATCAAAGACTTTCTTTTCGTAAGTAAACTGAGCTACGGACCGAGGATACCAAACACACCATTATCTGTTCCGTTTGTACACAACTATCTTCCCGGGAGCAGCAGCAAGTCATATTCGGAGGCTATAAAAATCCCTTATACAAGATGGTTTGGATCTTCGCCAAAAAGAGGTGATGTGGTAGTTTTTAATTTCCCCGCAGGAGATACTGTCATCAATACGGATGACTATCAATCCAAACATCCTTATTACCAGGTTTGTCGTGAATTGGGAAATGGTGATATAGATAAAGGAAGAAGAATAGTTTTAAATGATCCGGATAGGTATCCGCTGGCCATACATCCGATTGATAAAACAGATAATTATATAAAGCGTTGTGTAGCTGTTGCTGGCGATACAGTAAAGATTGTAAACAGCGATGTTTATATTAACGGCGAGAAAAATGAATTACCGCCTTACTCTCAAATGGATTATGAAATAACTACCAAACAACCATTGGATGCAGATTTTGCAAAAAGTGAATTTGATGTTGATATTTACAATCAGCAGGAAGTTCGGCCAATGGGTGGAAATAAATATTACTTCTATGTTCTCACGGCCAGATCTATTGAGAAAATGAGAAAATCACCACTGATAACCAACATAACACCAATTGTAGATACAACCCCAACATATAATCCGGCTTTTGAAGATTATGTATGGGAAAACAAGTGGACTGTAGACAATTATGGAAGCATCTGGATACCAAAGAAAGGTGCAACACTTCCTTTAAACGATAGTACATACAGCATCTACCAACGAGTTATAAGAGTGTATGAAAAGAATGATTTCTTCAAAAGAGATGGCAAGTATTACCTCAATGGCAAAGAAGTAAGCAGTTATACTTTTAAAATGGATTATTACTGGATGATGGGAGATAACCGTCACCAGTCACAAGATTCAAGATTCTGGGGATTTGTACCCGAAGACAGAATAGTAGGTAAAGCCTGGATGATTTGGTTTAGCTGGGATGGCGGACCAAGATGGAAGAGATTCTTCAACATTGTAAAATAGATGTAACTTTAGATGCCCTTGATTTTTCAGGGGCATCTTTGTCTTTATTTAAAACTGTTGCATGAAGGAAAATAAGTTTGAATTTTCGTATGAAGAGTTTAATGATATCAATGAACTGAATGAATCGGATGCATGGCTGCTTAGTGAAGCAAGAACCGTTACAGAACAGGCTTATGCACCGTATTCTAACTTTCATGTGGGGGCTGTAGCAATCCTTGAGAATGGTGAGATCGTTGCGGGTACCAACCAGGAAAATGCTTCTTATCCGGTTGGCATTTGTGCAGAAAGGGTGTTACTCGGTTCTGTTGCCACTCTACATCCTAAAATTCCGATTAAGACTATTGCCATAAGCTATAACAGCAATGAAGTAAAAAGTGACCACCCCATTTCTCCCTGCGGTATGTGCCGCCAGGCTTTGCTTGAATATGAAACACGAACAGAAAAACCGATCAGATTGATTCTTGGAGGGCAGGAAGGGAAGGTCATTATAATAAACACAGCAAGTTTTTTGCTCCCCTTTGCTTTTAATAAAAGTGAATTAGGTTGAGAAAGAGGAAAATTTCTTAAATCTTCAACCCCTTCATATATCCAGCATTTGCTTCCACAGCTCCCAACGGCGTAGTACCTGCATAAGCTTCCTGCTCAGTTATAAAATACTTCATACCATTTTCTTTTGCAGTTTTTAAAACCTGCGGCCAGTTAATGCTTCCGGTTCCAAGTACAACAGAATTGAGACTGTTATTTTCTACCGGTGTTTTACTTCTGTCCTTTACATGGCAAAGCCTGAACCGGTTCTTATACTTTTTCATCCAGGCTTCAGGATCTTCACCTGCAGTTACTACCCAGTAAATATCCATTTCGTAATCAACCAGAGCAGGGTCGGTATTATTCATCAAAACATCCTGTGCAAATTGTCCGTCCATTTTTTTGAATGAATAATCATGATTATGAAAAGCAAAGCGGATTCCATTCTTTTTACATGTTTCGCCATATTTATTAAAATCATCAGCCATTTTCCTATAGTCGTCTAATGTCTTTGTTGTTCCTTCCCATGGATAGATCAGGTATTTCATACCGATCTCGACAGCCTCTGCTGCCTTTTTCTCCAAATCCTGGCTGGTATTACAATGACTGGCTACGATCTTCATTCCCAGTTCATCCATATATTTTTTAAATTCAGTATTCGTCATTCCCCAGAACATTCCTTTAGGACCTTCATAACTTTCTATTTGTTTATAGCCAAAACCAGCTATTTGTTTTAATACTCCTTTAGCATCTTTTGGCATATCCTCCCTTAGAGTATAAAGTTGAATACCAAAATCGCCAATAGTTTTATTGTTGTTACAACTGTTCATAGCAGATAATCCGGCAAAATTTGCAAGCATTAGTCCTCCGGCAAAGCTTCCCGATGTTTTAATAAATTTCCTTCTGTTGTACGACATAAAATTCTTTTTTTAATTATTCAGCCCATGCTTTATCACCTTTTGCATACGGAAATGCTCCGTCATATTTACCGGGCACTGGTAGATGTCTTAAAGTTTCGGTCATTCCTGTTTTAGAAGTAAAGAAGCCAAGCAAAGTCAGTTGCTTCATCATGGTGTAATAATGCCGGGGTGATGGAACAAAATCGTAAGGCCTTTTTTTTGCAGCAAATTCTTCCCGCTGAGGTTTATCTTTTTCAGCAACAGCTTTATCAAAATCTCTTGCTTCTTTTTCAAGGCTTACCAGGAATGTATGACGTTGTTCCGGCGTGCAATCCATAAAGGATTTGCTGTTTGCTTTTTTACATGCTTCGTCCAATGAATTGATGCCAGCCATAAATGCATCCTGCTGTGCCTGTGTATAACAATCATTTACCATCACCTTCATAAATTCACCAACCTGGGCTGCTTTAGCTCCGGGTGTATTTGTTGCAGGAATGATAGTTTCAGCAACTTCATCCAGCAAAGCAATATTTGATGCTGTAAACCCGGCATCTGCTTTGGCTCCGGTTTTACAACCGGTTAAAAAAACTTCACCGCCAATTACCACACCACCGGTAAGCACAGCTATCATTTTTAAAAGTTCTCTTCTATCCATAAAATGGGTTTTAATAATTTTAAAGATTTCCTTTTTTCAATTCATTTACTGCAAAATCAGCAGCTCTTGCTGTTAATGCCATATAAGTAAGCGATGGATTAACACAAGATGCAGAAGTCATACAGGCACCATCAGTTACAAAAACATTCAATGCATCCCAAACCTGGTTATTGCCATTGAGTACAGATGATTTCGGGTCACGGCCCATACGGGCTGTTCCCATTTCATGAATTCCCATTCCTACTTCATATCCGGAATCATAAGTGTTTACATCTTTAACTCCGGCAGCTTCCAGCATTTCTTTTGCATCATTCTTCATGTCTTCCCTCATCTTCATCTCATTTTCTTTAATCTCAACATCCATATCTAAGACTGGTAACCCCCATTTATCTTTTACATTTTTATTCAGTGTTATTTTATTTTCATGGTAGGGTAGCATCTCCCCAAATCCTAAGAGATTCATATTCCAGTTATCTTTTGGAATACTCAAAGCATTTTTCAGGTCTGCCCCAATAGTAAATTCAGCCACTTCTGCACCACGGCCACGACCCGCACCGCCCTGGTAGCCAAAGCCTCTTACATAATCTCTTTTGTCATCATAATAATTTCTAAATCTTGGTAAATAAATTCCAGACGGACGTCTGCCATATTCATATTTATCACTAAAGCCCTCAACATTTCCAGATGCACCTACCCGGAAATGGTGATCCATTACATTATGTCCTAATTCACCGCTACTGCTTCCTAACCCATCAGGCCAGATATCAGTTGCAGAATTCATTAACACCCAGGTTGAGTTAAATGCTGAAGCACATAAGAAAACAATCTTTGAGTTGAACTCATACGTTTTGTTATCTGTAGTATCCAATATCTCAACACCCGTTGCTTTTTTAGTGTCTTTATTGTATTTCACTTTTGTTACGAGAGAAAAAGGACGAAGTGTCAGATTTCCTGTAGCCATAGCAGCAGGCAATGTTGCTGATTGAGTACTGAAATAAGCACCAAAAGGACAACCTCTCCAGCAACGGTTTCTGTACTGGCAATTTGTTCTGTTATTATGTGGTACAGTTATATTTGCTGTTCTCCCAACTGTCAATATCCTTTTGTTATTATAAATCTTCTTTAGTTTCTCCCTTATATCAAGTTCCACAACATTTAAATCCATAGGAGGCATAAATTCTCCATCTGGGAGTACAGACAACCCTTCTTTACGGCCTTGTATACCAGCAAACTTTTCTGCATAGCCATACCAGGATTCAAGATCTTCATAACGAATAGGCCAGTCTACTCCATGTCCGTCTTTCAGATTTGCTTCAAAATCTTCTTTATTCCATCTATAACTATGACGACCCCATAATAAGGAACGGCCTCCAACATGGTATCCCCGAAACCATGAAAAAGGTTTTGTTTCAGTATAAGGACAATCCTTATCACTTGCCCACATATCTAACACTACTTCATTCAAAGGATAATCCCTTTTTAGTTTTGGATAGTCGTCGATCATTTTTTGTGTTCGGCCACCCCGGTGAGGGAATTCCCAGGATTCTTTTGTAGCATTCACATAATCCTTGATATGTTCAATATTTCGGCCTCTTTCCAGCAATAAAACCTTCAGACCTTTTTCTGTAAGCTCTTTTGCTGCCCAGCCACCACTGATACCGGATCCAACTACGATTGCGTCATAATTATTTTCTGCCATGAGTTATTTAATATTTATGAATTAATATTTTTTGCTTTATACATCACAAATTTTGATTGCCTTCTTTAATGCAGTGTTCTTATCATCATTATTTTTTCCGGTTGGAATAAATTCCTGTGCCACATATCCCTTAAAACCGGTTTCAACTATTGCTTTCATAATAGCAGGATAATACAACTCCTGCGATTCATCTATTTCATGTCGACCTGGCACACCGGCGGTATGATAATGTCCGAAATACTGATGATTGTCACGAATAGTTCTTATCACATCTCCTTCATTTACCTGCATGTGATAGATATCGTACAATATTTTAAAGTTTTCAGAGCCGATCCTCTTGCAAAGTTCTACAGCCCATGGAGTATTATCAGCCATATAATCTTTATGATCCACTTTGCTGTTAAACACTTCAATGTGAATTGTAACACCATTTTTTTCTGCAAGGCCAATTACCTGCTTGATTCCATCACTCATATTCTTCAAACCGGTTTCATCATCCATTCCATTTTTATTACCGCTGAAACAAATAAGATTTTTATAACCGGCTGCTGAAACCAAAGGTATGGCTTCAGTGAAATTTTTGATCAATTCCGGATGATTGGATTTATTGTTCCATCCTTCTGTCAAACTTATTTTACCATTCGTATAGCACATTGAACAAGTAATTCCATATTTCTGAATGGTGGGCCAATCTTTCGGTGCCAGCAGATCAATTGCATTAATACCCAGTTCCTTTACCATGCTGCACATTCCCTCTAATCCTAAAAAATTATACGTCCAGGAACAGACAGAATGATTGATGTTGCCTTTTAATTTTAATTCTTCCTCCTTTTTATCAAGTGCCAATAGTGCAGAAGGAGACATAGCAACTGCTAATGAACCAGCCGCCATTTTTTTAATCAGTTCTCTTCTGGATTGGCGATCAGACATTCTTTATATTTTTTTCATCTTTAAAAGAAACTGCAAACAGCAACATAACTGCCGCTGCTATAGCCGCAGGAATTAACCATATCATTTTGTAATCATAACCTGCATCAGTTTTATACATATCGGTAATAATTCCGGCTACTTTAAATCCGATCAGCATACCAATACCATATGTTGCAAGAGTTATTAATCCTTGTGCAGCACTTTTATATTTTTCACCGGCTTTTGAATTGGTATATATCTGACCTGATACAAAAAAGAAATCATAACAAATACCATGTAAAGCAATTCCTGCTATCAGCATAAAACTTAGTTCGCCTGCATTACCAAAAGCAAACAATACGTAACGAAGTGCCCATGCTAACATACCTACAAGGATCGTTCTTTTAAATCCAAATTTTGAAAAGAAAATGGGTAATGCAAGCAAAAACAAAACTTCAGAAGCCTGGCCGATGGTCATTTTACCTGTTGGATTTTCCACACCTATATTAGCTAAAAAAGGATTCGTATTCTGATAATAAAAGGCAAGAGGAATACATATTAAAATGGAAGCAACGAAAAAAATGAGAAAATTTTTATCTTTTAATAATTTAAGAGCATCTAATCCTAGAATCTGGCCTAAACTTACCTTTTCTCCGGTTGACTTAACAGGTGGTGTTTTAGGAAGAGTAAAACTAAAAAGTCCTAATGCTAATGCAGCTATGCCAGACAAAAGAAAAGTATTTTTAAGCATCCCTTTTGCTACATTTTCCTGAGAATCCCAATGAAAGGCATAACTAATTAATAAGCCAGCAACGATCCATCCAACGGTTCCGAAAACTCGGATAATTGAAAATTCTTTTTCGGGATCCTTCATTTGCTTAAATGAAACTGAATTTACCAATGCCAATGTTGGCATATAAAGGATCATATAGCCCAATGTATAAGGATAGAAAGTAGATGCATCTTCCGCATTATACATCATATACATCAATCCTGCACCGAGGATGTGCAAGACACCTAATATTTTTTCTGCATTAAAAAAACGGTCGGCAATCAAACCAATAATAAATGGAGCGATGATGGCTCCCCAAGATTGTGTAGAAAATACTTGTCCGATTTTTCCGCCATCGGCCTGAAGATTAGCACCAAGAAAAGTTCCTAACGTTACAAACCATCCACCCCAGATAAAGAATTCAAGAAACATCATTACCGATAATTGGATGCGGGTCGTTGATTTCATATGTAAGCCTGTTAGTTAACCAAAATTTTGAAAAACAATCGTATAAAAACTAAATGTACTATTTTTAATAATACTTTCATGTAACGAATACACATTTTTTATTTATTACACAACAACAAACGATTGCGATGAAAGCCAGAAAATTGAGAATGGGTATGATCGGCGGAGGTAAAGATGCATTTATTGGAGCTGTTCACCGTCTTGCATTTAATATGGATGGGCAAGTGGAAATGGTAGCAGGTGCATTAAGCATAAATCCTGAATTGGCAATAGAATCTGGTAAAGAATTATTTCTTGCCGAAGAAAGAACCTATACAGATTATAAAGTAATGCTGGAGAAGGAATCTACTATGCCTGCAAATGAAAGACTGGACTTTGTAAGTATTGTAACTCCCAACTTTGTCCATTTCGATCCTGCAATGATGGCTTTGGAAAAAGGGTTTCATGTAGTGATTGAAAAGCCCATTACATTTACCTTAGACGAAGCAAAAAAACTAAAACAAAAAGCTGAAGAAAAAGGACTTACTGTTTTGCTTTGCCATACTTATACAGGTTATCCAATGGTGAAGCAGGCAAAACAAATGATTGCAAGCGGTATTTTTGGAAAGATCAGGAAGATATATGTTGAGTATCCTCAAGGTTGGTTAAGTACATTCCTTGAAGGGGGTGATAATAAACAAGCGGCGTGGCGTACAGATCCTAAGCGTAGTGGAAAAGCTGGCTCAATGGGAGATATAGGTACTCATGCATTTAATTTAGCAGAGTATGTTAGTGGTTCAGAAGTAACTAAAATTTGTTCAGACCTTAATATATTAGTTGATGGCAGGTTACTGGATGATGATGGTGCAGCCTTCCTGAAATTTAAAAATGGGATAAGTGCAGTATTGATGGCAACACAGATTGCTGCCGGTGAAGAAAATAATATCAAAATAAGAGTGTATGGAGAAAAAGGAGGCTTAGAATGGAAACAAGAAGATGCTAATTCCCTATTAGTAAAATGGCTGGATAAACCCACTGAAGTTTACAGGGCAGGAGCAGGTTACCTGAATTCATTTGCCAGTCATAATTGCCGAACTCCTGCAGGACATCCAGAAGGATATTTAGAAGCATTTGCAAATTTATATCGCAATTTTATATTAACTGTTAGAGCCAGGATAAATGGCGAACAACCAAAAGCAGAATGGTTGGATTTCCCGGGAGTAGATGAGGGAGTGAGGGGTATGGCATTTATAGACAATGTGGTGAAGAGCAGTACATCCACTGAAAAATGGATTGATTTTATTGTTTAAATAATAATGATGAGGACAATTAAAGGGCCAGGAATATTTTTAGCACAGTTTTTAGATAACAAACCACCGTATAATAGTTTAAAATCTATCTGTGCCTGGGCAGAAGAATTAGGATACAAAGCTGTGCAGATACCTACATGGGATTCCCGTTGTATTGATTTGCAAAAAGCTGCCGAAAGCAAAACCTATGCTGAAGAAATAAAAGGTATAGTGAATGATTCAGGAATGGAAATTTCTGAATTGTCAACGCACTTACAAGGTCAGCTAGTTGCTGTTCATCCTGCATATGATACATTATTTGATGGGTTTGCCCCGGAGAATTTAAGAGGAAATCCAAAGGCAAGAACAGAATGGGCCGTTCAGCAATTAAAATATGGGGCGAAGGCTTCACAAAATATGGGGCTTACTGCACATCCTACTTTTAGTGGCTCATTATTATGGCATACATTTCATCCATGGCCGCAAAGACCTGAAGGATTAGTGGAAGAAGGTTTTAAAGAGCTTGGTAAAAGATGGATGCCCATATTGAATTACTTTGACGAGTGTGGAGTAGATGTTTGTTATGAAATACATCCCGGAGAGGATTTATTTGATGGTATAACCTATGAAATGTTCTTAAAAGAAGTAAACAATCATCCCAGGGCTTGTTTATTATATGATCCTTCTCATTTTGTATTGCAGCAGTTGGATTACATTCAGTATATTGATTTTTATCATGAAAGGATAAAAGCATTTCATGTAAAAGATGCTGAATTCAATGCTACCGGAAAGCAAGGAACATTTGGTGGATATCAAAGCTGGGGCAACAGAGCCGGACGGTATCGCAGCCCCGGTGATGGGCAAGTTGACTTTAAAACGATCTTCAGTAAACTAACACAATATGATTACTCAGGCT
>CAYVSH010000054.1:0-19677 GCA_964453625.1 uncultured Chitinophaga sp. | reverse complement strand
TTTTAACATTAAAGAAGTCAGATTCTTTCAGTACGTTGTTTTTCTTTATCTTTTTGTCTCCTGATAAAATCAGATTTTACTTTGTGAACAAATGCACTCATGAGTAAATAGAGTCCGATACACATCAGTACAGATGCAACGATAGCCCATGGATACCAGTCATCGTACTTTGCACGGTCGAAGCTGGCAAAAAGGATGAAGAATATACTTCCGATGACAAATGCAAAACCAAAAAGCAGTTTGCTTAGGAATTTATCACTATGACTCGACATATGTATTTTTTAAATTACTGAGGATAGTTTCGTGGCAGGTAAAATTAGGGAAATTATCATTTTGTTTTTTAAGTCATTGGCATGACAATCAAATCAATAAAAGAGAATTAATTTTATAGCTAAAATTTAAGCAGATGAAAAAAATATTGTTATTCGTATTCATGTTAACAACGGCTGTGGTTTTTGCACAGGAAGCACCGGAAGGATTATTCATTGGTTCGAAGGCCCCGGATTTTAAGGGGAAGGATCAGAATGATCAAGAAATTAAATTGAAAGACCTGCTTAAAAAAGGGAAAGTGGTGCTTGTGTTTTACAGAGGGCAATGGTGTCCTTATTGCAACAGGCAATTATCTGCCTTGCAGGATTCGTTGCAACTGATAATTGATAAAGGGGCAACATTGCTTGCAGTGAGTCCTGAAAAAAGTGAAATGATTGATAAGACGGTTGAAAAAACAAAAGCTGCATATTCGGTCATTCATGATAAGGATCTTAAGATCATGAAAGCTTATGATGTGGAATTTGAAGTGCCGGAAAATACAGTAACCCGTTACCGCAATGCAGGTATTGACCTGGAAAAGGCCAATGGTGAAAATGGGAAATACTTGCCTGTACCTGCAGTATATATTATCGACAAGGAATCAACTGTAACCTATCGTTTTTTTGATAAAGACTATAAAAAACGTCCTAGTGTAAAAGAATTGCTTGATAATCTATAGTTAGGTTATCTATATTTTTTTAAAACTGCTGTCTTTTGATAGCAGTTTTTTATTTCCA
This sequence comes from uncultured Chitinophaga sp., assembly GCA_964453625.1. Taxonomy (GTDB): domain Bacteria; phylum Bacteroidota; class Bacteroidia; order Chitinophagales; family Chitinophagaceae; genus JJ008. Next base: position 18,631 of record CAYVSH010000054.1, on the reverse strand, counting down.
TACTACTTTACCGATTCTACCATTAGTACCTGCTAAAAAAATAGCAGCACCGAGTTTGGATGCCCTTACAACATGAAAACTTTCTTTGCTTATCCATTTCCAGTTCTTGCCACCATCATGGGAGTAATCAACTCCGTTTAACCCACAACTGAAAAGATCGGACTTGGAAAAATATTCAACACAACTTCTGTAGCCATGCGGTGGTGTGTTCGGTGCCGACCATGTTTTACCTCCATCATTGGTATAGAAACAATTTCTTTCAGTTGCGTCAGCCGTTGTAAAATCGCCGCCTACAACGATCATTCTTTTCCCCCCTTTCAGTTTCAGTTTATCCCAAACAGCAATAGAATTTGCGCCGGTTGTTTCTTTACCTTGAATTAGAGGTAGGTTAACAGGTACATTCTTTGTAAATAATCTTGATCTCAATCCGCCGGTAATAAATACAGCTTCATCCCTGTCAAGTGCTCTTATGTTAGTGCCGCTTGCGGCAAAGCAGGCTTCGCCACTGTCAGCAACAGGCCGGTTATTAAAAGGAATATCCTGCCAGGTATTACCGCCGTCAAATGTTCTGGTAATAAAGAATCGTCCATTGATTGGATCGCCAATAACAATCCCTGCCTGCTCATTCCAGAACTCCATCGCATCGAGGAACATTCCTTTGTCTTTGTTTTCATATACTACTTTCCAGGTTTCACCACCATCTGTTGTCCTTAATATATAGGCCGGTTCTCCAACTGCTATAATAACAGCAGTAGCTCCGTCAAAAGCTTCAATATCCCTGAAATCATTTTGTTCAAATCCTGTTACCGTCATCCATTTCCAGGTCTTTCCTCCATTACTTGTCCTGCCAACTGTTCCTTTGTTACCACTTACCCACACTACATTATCGTTTACTACACTCAGTCCACGAAGACTGATGCCATTACCCGAAGTGATGACTTCGATTTCAGGCCGCTGTGCCCATAGTAAAAAACTATTGATTGAGAATATGAAAAATAAAAGGGTTTTAACTGATACCGATTTCAGTACCCGTACTAAAGATTTATTTTTTATCATAAGGTATCATTGTTCGTTTGGAGGTGCCGTCATCGAATAATTCAATTACTGAATAGGAAGGTGCAAATTCCTGGAAGGATCCATTCCACCAGTTTCCTGATACTGCACCATCACAATAATATTTTACACCGAGATAATTTACCTCATCCTGCAGGTGTATATGTCCGCTGATGCAAACTTTTATCTGCGGGTAATTGATAAATAATTTTTTCAACGTAATATAATCGGTGTGCATCAGGTTACGTTTTATGACCAGGTCACCATTGGCCTCTGTTTTATTGGAGAAAAGGCTGGCGCAAATGGACAGAATCGGAATATGAGACACCATGCAAATAAAACCGGTTGCAGGTATTGTTTTTAATTCCTGCTGCAGCCAAGCATATTGTTCTTCATCCAGTTTGGCAATATAGCCTCCCTCAGGATTCAGCTGAGTGCTGTCGAGAACAATAAATGTCCAGTTATCTTTCTTAAAACTGTAATACCTTTTTTTCATCTCTAGTGTTTCTGTCACCCACACTTTGCCATACAACCTGTCGTTGTCAGGTTTTTTTTCTTTTACAAACCATCCCCACACATCATGATTACCGATGGTATGATAAACCGGGAGACTGTTTTCTTTTTTCAAGATTTTGTGGAACAGGTCCCATTGCTCCTTTGTTTTTTCTTTTGTAGCTCCCAGGCTGTCATTAATGGCGTCACCTCCATTGATGATGAAATCCACTTTTTGTTGTTGTGCATGTTGCAAAGCAAGAGCCATACCTTTTTCAGGAATGATACCGGGTTTGATATGTATATCCGTTAAATGTGCAAAGCGGATAGATTTTTTTGCCTGTTCACCAGCAAGTGAAATAGAAGGTATGATACTTCCTCCAACAACTGCTGCTGTTGTTTGCAGAAAAGCTTTTCTTTTCATTACAGGATTACTATTTATTTCAGTTGAGTAATAAACTCATCCAATGTTGTAATACCTTCCTTACGCCAGGTTTCTTTTCCGTTTTTATAAATGATAAAAACCGGGATGGGTTTTATACCTAAATCATTCATCAAATTTGTATGGATGCCTGCATCAATTTTTGTAAATACGAAATCAAGTCCTTCCTTTTTTTGCAATGCATCAATTACCGGTACCATCTTTACACAGGGCGGACACCAACTGGCACCAAAATCTACCAATACTGTTTTATCTTTTGGTATGCTTGAAAGGTATTCATTCATACTGAGTTGTTTTTCATTACTGCTTCCCTCAACAGGTTTACTGGCAGTTTTCCATGCATTGATACCTCCGGTTAAATTGACCACTTTGGTAAAGCCATGTTCCCGCATCCAGGTGGCGGCAGCAGCACTTCTTCCGCCAACAAGACAATAAATATAGACCGGCTTGTTTTTATCCACATGTCCGATCCTTTCATTAAACTCTTCCTTATTTGTCCAGTCAGCCTGCAAAGCATTTTTAAGATGGCCTGATTTGAATTCAGAAGCAGTACGTACATCCAATACCTGTACTCCTTCAGCCTTTATTGCTGTTTCGAATTCATCCGGTTGAAGATCGTTACCGGAAGTGGTTTGCGACTGGCAGGCGATAACACTAAATAATAAATAACTGAGTAAAACGTTTTTCATAGTATCAAAAGTAATCAATGTTTGTTCAGGGTCCGGTTGCAAAATTCTATTCGATTGTCAAATTCCCTGTTTACGGGTAGAAAAATAGTCTTATTTTTAGAGGTTAAAATAATCTTCCTTTTATGAAATGAGCCATTAAAGAATATCGCCAAAAATCATGCATTTTAGGCGAATTCCATGTGGCAAAAAAAATAATGTTAACACATGAAAAAACACTTCTTTTATTTACTGGCATTGTGTGTAATGATCGGGTTTGGGTGCCAGAAAGAATTAAGCTTTGAAGGCAGTAATGAACCGGCGGAGGGAAGCCTTCAGGATGATGTAACGGGTGATTGTCTTCCAAAAACAGTAAATGGTACATACTCTGCTGCAGTTGCCTTGGTGCCTGCAACGAATACAATTACGGTTGCAGTTGATGTAACAAAGACCGGACCTTATGTAGTTACTACAGATACTGTAAATGGTTATTATTTCAGGGCAACTGGCACATTTACTACTTTAGGTATTACCAATGTAACGTTACGTGGAAATGGTACACCGTTTGCTCAGGGCATCAATAATTTTGTTGTAAGCTTCGATAGCACAGTTTGTGATATACAGGTTACGGTGGCTTCTGCAGGAGCAGGAACTTTAGCAGGTAGTCCCAATGCTTGTGCGCCAATAGCAGTTAACGGTGGTTATAGTCCGGGTGTTGCACTGACTACTGCAAATAATGCAGTTGTGCAGGTAAACGTCACGACAGCTGGGTCATTTAATATTACTACAGATACAGTTGCAGGGGTTTGGTTTAATTTTTCGGGAACCCTGGCTGCCGGACCTCAAAGTGTAACGTTACAGGCACAAGGAGCAATTGCTGCTGGAACTACACCTGGTCCACGAACCTTTAGTGTAAAGCTGGGAACAAGTATGTGTACTTTTATTGTGAATATAACTGCACCGGCAGCCGGAACACTTAATTGCGGTTCAGCCACTTTTACCGGGTCATATATGCAAGGCGTTCCATTAAACTCAACAAATACCGTACAGCAGATATCCGTAAATGTTACTTCTACAGGTGCATATACAATAAGTACAGATACCGTCAATGGTTGTTGGTTTAATACCAGCGGTACATTTACGGCTACCGGTGCTACAAATATTACCTTGGTAGGTAATGGTACGCCAGCAAATAGTGGTCCTTTTACTTTTACAGTAAAATTTGGACCCAGTACATGTACATTCTCCTGTACTTTTAATCCTCCTGATTATTTTCCGAGAACAACAAACAGTAACTGGAGCTATGAGTGGGATGCAGACCCGACTGATTCTTTATTAAGATTTGCAATAGCAAATACAAACATTAATTCATTTGGAACATTTAATATTTTCATGCAAAATGACGGCACTGCACCACCAGCAGGTGACTCATCAGGTTATTATAGAAGAAATGGAGGAGACTATTTCGAATATTTTAACCTCGGGGATGTAGGCCTTGATAATGATCAGTGGGTTGAATATACTTTTTTGAAAGATAATGTGCCAGTAGGTAATTCATGGACATCAACCGGATGGACAAATTCTATAGGCGGACAACCCATTACTTTCAGGTTTAAGGACAGCATTCAATCAAAAGATATATCAGTACCACAAACTACTTCAACCGGAAATGTAACGTATCAGAATGTAATTGTAGTAGTTGAGAGAATACAAGTGCAGGTTGGCCCCACATGGCAGGATGCGACTTCGGTTTTCGGGTATTTCAAATATTACTACGCAAGAGGAATTGGTCTGATAAAGCTTGAAGTATTTGATCCACCGGGAACAAGTACTACTCCATCATTTGTGCAACGATTACGACGATACCAAATATTTTAAAATAAACAGGCTGTCAAAACTGACAGCCTGTTTTATTAAAACCCTTTCTTCTTTCCCGATTCAAGTGGTGGCAATTTATAATTATCCAGAACAGATTTCTGGCTTACTAATTTCTCAATGTCTTCAATTTTTCGTGGTGCAAAATGGGAGAGAAGTTCATAACCGTTTTCGGTTATCAGCAGATCATCTTCTATACGTACAGCAATGCTCCACCATTTCTTATCGCAATTACTTCCTTCGGGTATATAAATTCCTGGTTCGATGGTGATGACCATATCTTTCTTCAGTTTGTCATAAGAGCCACGGTCATGTACATCCAGACCAATATGATGACCCAGGCCATGCGGATAATATTTACCTACTTCACTTCTGTTCTTGATGATGCCAAGTTTCAGTAACCCATCAGCTATAACATCTTTTGCAGCCTTACTGGCATCTTCCCATTTGGAGCCATCTTTTAAAGTTTTAAAAGCAGCCTCCTGTGCATCGTACACTAATTGATAAATTGCTCTTTCTTCTGTTGAGAATTTTCCGTCCACCGGTACTGTTCTCGTTACATCTGCAGTATAACCATGGTATTCTGCACCCACATCCATCAGTATCATAGATGTGCCCACTTTTGTTTTTGCATTCTCCATATAATGAAGGATACAGCCGTTTTCTCCTGCACCGATAATAGAGCCATAGCCTACACCTTCAGCACCATATCTTTTATGTACATATTCATGCAGGCCTTGTATCTCCAATTCAGACATATTGGGATGAACGGCTTTCATCACTTCATTCTGTCCCTGGCAGGAAATTTCAACAGCTTTGCGCAGCAACAATATTTCTTCAGGTGTTTTTATTTCACGGAGCTGCGCAGTTAGTGTATGATAAAGCCTTGTATCGAACCTGTTTTGCCTTGATAATTGTTCAGGCATTTCTGTTTTCTGTTTGAACTGTTGCATGAGGTCGTATAAATCAGCATTATCATATCCATTCGGAACATCCACTGGCATCTTGTCATAAATGATCTTGGCAAATTTTGAAAAATCAAGATTATATTTTTTGAATTCACTTGCATTATAAGCCATGTTGATGCCCAGTTTTTCTTTTACTCCTTCTGTACCGAGACGTTTACCTGTCCATTGTTCGGCCTGGGCATTTCTTTTTTGTACAAAGAGCAGTTCTTTGAATTTATTTCCCAGTGAATCGGTTTGTTCTTCTTTAAAGATGAACAGCAGAGAATGTGGTTCTTTATATCCGCTGAAATAATACATATCCGGGTTCTGGTGATACAGGTATTCCACATCATTTGAAAATGTACGGGTGGGATAAGCAAATACAACCATTACTGAATTGTTTGGCATAATACTTCTCAATGCATCCCGACGGCCGGCATGAAAATCTTTGGTGAGATAATCGGTCGGCATGTCTGTTTCACTTTGTGCAGGCAGGGGTTGGGCAATGATACGGGTTTCTGCTATCCATAAAAAAGACAATAACAGTAAACTGTTCCGGAATAATTTAAGCATAAAGATGTATTGATTAGTTATCAATGATAGTCAACTAAATTAAACTTTTTCAATCACCAGGAAATGCTAATTATATAAGCGGCTTATTCGTCGCTATCGTCTTCGTAGAAGGGGTTTCGACTGTTAAGGAATTGTTCTTCCCAGGCTTTTACCGCATCATCACTCAGGCATTCAATGATATCGTGGATTATATCTTTTTTCAACTTCCATTCTGTTTGCATCGGGTCATCATAATGCTGAATGAACAGGCAATGATCTGATTCAACGGCTACTTTAATAAGTGTAATAGGAGAGTCTTCTTTTATTTTGACGAGGTAATAACATCCGGTTTCCAGCAGATCGTAAGTGTACATAGCTTCTTTCATTTAATCTTTAAAAATCTTATCTCTTCGGAGCGATGAACTAACAGGTTAGTAATATCAGTATAGAATGGATCAGGGTCAGATTCAAAATTAGGGATTCGGCAATTTGGCCGGGCAAATTTTTAGAAATTCGAAATAATTTAACGAAGAAATGCCGACTTATGTGCTGATATTCAAAAGAATACAAAAAATGATGAAAATTGTAATGTGGATGGTTGTACGATTATAAAAATGAATACCCCCTGCAATATCTTAATAAAAATACAGGGGGTATTACTTTGGAAAGCCTAACTGTACATGCACTTTCGTTTGCACTCTTTTTTCTCCATTTTCTTTTCAGTATCGGCTTTTTTCCTGTTGTTGTTAAAGCTGGCAAATGCAACGGCAGCAAGTCCGGCCATTAACACAACAACTACCAGTAATTTTTTCATAACTGATATTTTAGAGTTTTAAGTTACACCGTTTTTTACTTTAATAATTATATGATTTGATAAATGGCAAAATATGAAGTTGAGCTTGGCGCTATACTTATGTTGAACTCTATAAGATGCTGCTTATTTACCATTTTTTTTGATTCCTTCTTAGTTTACTTTCCTTTACTTTGCAACAAATCGGAATAAATGGCAGAAGTGATTATTGAATTAAGAAATGCGAATATATACCAGGGAAGTAACCTGGTACTGGAAGATGTAAACCTGGCTGTTAATAAAGGTGAATTTGTGTACTTGGTTGGTAAAACTGGTACTGGTAAATCAAGTTTATTAAAAACATTATATGGTGAATTGCCATTGACAGAAGGAGAGGGCACAGTGGCTGGCTTTAATCTTCGAGAAATGGATTGGAAAAAAGTGCCTTACTTACGCCGCAATCTTGGTGTTGTGTTCCAGGATTTTCAGTTGCTGACAGACAGGAACGTAAATAACAACCTGAAATTTGTATTAAAAGCTACAGGGTGGACAGACGAGAAACTAATGGATGAAAAGATAATGGATGTGCTGGATAAAGTTGGATTGAAGGCTAAAGGATTTAAAATGCCTTTTGAATTGAGTGGTGGTGAACAACAAAGAATAGATATTGCAAGGGCATTATTAAATTCACCCAAACTTATATTGGCAGATGAACCAACAGGGAATCTTGATCCAGAAACTTCAGATGAGATCATGAGTTTGTTGGTCAGTATTTCCAAAGATTATAATACAGCCATTGTAATGGCTTCACATGATTATATTGTGGTGCAGAAATTTCCGGCAAGAATGATTAGAACAGAACGAGGTAGAGTGGTAGATAATGCTACCATAAATGTGGAATAAGATTCCTCACATTCTTTTCATTATCGAAAGTGTCGGATAGCAATTTTCTTCTGAGAACAATCTCCTCATTGGTAAATGGCTGATGGTATAATTGCATGATGATTGATGCAAATGCATCGGCATTGCTAGCTATATGACAAGCTGGCTCCAGGCCGGTTCCTTTTACCATAGGTTCGTTAACGAGGCAATGTCTTCCTTCAAACAAAACATGTAATAATTTCAGGCGGATACCGGTAATTTTTTTATTTAAGAAAGGTAGAATGTTGATCTGTGCTTTGCGGATAAGATCATTTAGTTCCGCATCAGTTGGGTTAGCCACCAGGCAGGTATGTTGTTGAGCATGGGCAAGGCGTTGTAATTTTTTAGATGGATTTTTCCCTGCAATGACAAACGGCTTATTGATCTTTGAAAAAACATTCTTCAATAGCCATATCGCTGCTTTTTCATTTTCAGCTACAGATAAATTGCCATGATACAGGCAGAGATTGCCCAGCCCCTCTTCTCCAGAAACTTTTTGCCAGGAAGGAAAAATGGGGACGAACTTTACATTCTGTAAACCATACTCATTTTTGAATTGCTGTATATCTTCCTTCGACACACATGCATACATACATTCCCCGGGCAGTTGCTTTGTATATTTTTTTATTAACCTGCTTTCATGCGAGAAGTAGATTTTTTTAAATAAAGACGATTCAGCACCAGCCAGTTCATTATAATAAGTGCTTTCTTCGTTGTGCATTCGCACCACCACTTTCCTTTTTTGCAAGTCTAAAAATGGAAGTATGCCTGTACAATGAAGCCCTTCTAACAGTATAGGGTGTTCATCTTTATTCAGGTTGTCAATTAACTCTTCATTTATACGGGATGCTACAATGTATGGCAGCTTTGCTGAAAAGCCCTTGTGCCCTTTTTTTCTTTCATATACATGTATCGTTTCGCAAAACTGGTTAAGTTCGTTCGGGGTGCCTCTTTCATTATAGCTGAAGTAATGGAGATGAACAGCAATATCTATTTTTTTCATCTGTATGATACGATTCATCATATCAATAGCACCGCCATAGTCAGCCGGCCATGGGGTATCTAGACATACAATATGTAAATACTTTTTCAACTATTAAATATAGATTGGTAAAAAGTCAGCAATTTCATTTCTTCCACCTGCCAGTTCAATTCATTCCGGGCTATTAAACAATTTTGTTTTAGTCTTTTGTATAAAACATCATCAACCATTAAATGGTTGATGGCAGCAGCTATTTTTTCCGGCGAAAGTTGATCAATCAGTAAAGCCACTTCATATTGCTGGTTCAGTCTTTCATATTCCGGGTAATTTACATTTATCTGCGGCAGGCCCGCATGTATATAGTCAAAGAATTTGTTAGGAAGGGCCAGGTATTGGTTCAGGCCTTTATTTTCAGGTGTAGCAATGCCAATATATGCCGATTGGGAAAAGATAGCTAAATGTTCAGGTTTCATCATGCCTTTCAGCACTACTTTATCTTCTACATTGTAATCTTTGATCAGCTTTTTCAGTTGCGGCATAAAATTTCCGTCACCACAAATTACTAATTGATAGTTTACCATTTGCATGGCTGGAATCAGGAATTCAAACCCCCTTGCTTCATTTACTGCTCCCTGGTAAAGTATGGGTTTATTGACAATTTGTTTTTCAACCAATGGTTTTAAAACGGGTGTATTCCGTATGGTTTCGTAGTTCACACCATATCTCTTGTTGAATTCTTCAGCTATACTTTGGCTAACAGTATAACCATATTTATATTTTGGTACTGCTCTTTTTTCAATTCTTGTCCAAATTTTTTCAACAACCGGGCGGGTTGCCACTTCTTTTAAGCCTGTAAATAACTCATGTGCATCATAGATTCTTGGAATTCTTTTCAGCCTTGAAATGTTCAGGCAGGGCATGATAGTATCCAGGTCAATAGCACAAATTGCATCCATCTTTTTGAAAAGTAAATAAAGGAATAACCGAATGTTGTATTCAGTGTAGAATGATTTACCTTTTAAAAACCAGCAATGGATTCTTTTTTGTTTGAACTTTTTATTACGAAGTGGGTGGGAAGTCGGCTTATTATAACCTACCAATGTTACATCATAGCCGTTTTCGGCTAAAGAAGTACAGATCCGGTTCATTCGCTGATCGTAGGTAAGATCGTTTGTAACTGTAAAGTATATCTTTTTCACTTCCTGTTTTCAATTCATCGCAAAGAAACGGAATTGTAAACTGTTTTTTTAAATAATAAGGCTCCGCAATTTGCAGAGCCTTAGATAAGGGTTTGATTTTTTTTATTGTTACATGCCCATTTCCATTCCACCGCTTGGGTCACCTTGTTGCTTATTATTTTTTCTTTTGAATAATGATGCATCGAACTTGCCAAATCTCCAGCTGAAGTTTAGCCTAAGAAGTTGCGGGTCTCTTCTTCTAAAGACATCCTGAATGAAAAATGGAGATTCTGAATAGACATCTGAAACCCTTGTACGAAATACATCGCTCATGTTTAAAGATAGAGTTCCCCTGTTCTCTTTCATAAATGTGTAACGGACTGCTGCGTCCACAAAATATACAGGCCTTACAAAGCCCTGCGCTGAGGATGACTGACCCCACATGCCTCCTCCGCCGCCACGGCCACCACCACCGCCGCTGCCACTTCCACCGGGTGGCAGAATTGTTTTGGACTGGTAGCTGCCGGATAACTGGAAACTTAATTTCTTTGATACTTTAAAACTGTTGTTGACCTTGGCAAACCAACTTGCAAACTGATCTTGCTTGGGTATTGATGGATCATCAATATCGATTTTTGAAGTAAACAGGTTGAAGTTTGATGTCAGTTCCCACCATTTTGAAATTGTATTCTTCATTGTCAATTCAAGACCTGTTACATAACTTGAATTTGCATTAATAAACGTATTAATAATTTGATCTTTTCCTGAGATTGGTTCAGTTTGTACCTCTTGAAACCTTGTAATCAGGTTATTTGTGTTCTTGTAGTAAACAGAAGCCAGGAAGTTATCCTTGTTTTTGAAAACCTTTTGATATGATAGCTCGAGAGAGTTTGTAAATTCTGGATTTAAGCCCGGGTTACCTTTGCTAAGGTTTAAGAAATCAGATGAATCGGTAAAAGGAGTTAATTGCCAGAAGTTAGGTCGGTTTATTCTTCTTGAATAGTTCAATTGCAGTTCCTGGTCATTTTTCATTTTTTGACTTAAGAAAACACTTGGGAATAAACTTATAGCATAATCAATGTTGAAGTTCTCGTTCGTTTTTGTAAGCTTACCCTGGTAATTTGAACTTTCAGCACGGAGGCCTAATTGGTAACCGAAGTTTTTAATTTTATTAGTGAATGTAGCATAGCCGGCCAGCACCCTGTCATTGCTTTCATAATCCACCTGAGATGCAGGTTGCAAAGTTAGTTGACCTGTATTCTGATCAACTGTATAAAATGCATTTGTACTGTTGTTACTGTTGAATTCTGCTCTAACGCCTAATTCCATTTTTGAATTATCAGATAACTGGTCAGTATAATCACTTTGAAAAGTGACGTTCTTACTATTACCATCACCGATCTGTCTTTGTAAGAATGTGCTATTTATCGTTGCAAAGTCAGCATTATAAGTTTCTGTTCTTACCAGATTATCATTTGGCCCCTTCCTGCCGCGATAATTTATGTCGGCAGTTATTTCCCTGCCTGCTTTAACAAAATTATGTTTGAAACTGATAGATCCACCAAGGTTGTTAAACTCCCGATCTGTATTTGAGAATCGTTTTATTAATGATGAAACAACAGGTGTTCGTAAGGTGTCAGTTATTAGTTCACTTATTGTTTCAGGTTTGAATTTACCATTACCAATATTTACGCTACCAGATAAAGTAGTACGATTATTTATAAAATAATCAATACCTGCTCGGATAAAATTAAAATTACCATCAAAATTTGAACGATCATCCTGGTACAGGATAGTATTGGGGTTGTCTATAAGGGAAAATCTCTCCGTAAATCCTGTGCTTTTTGATCTTCGTTGATTAAAGTTTATACTGGCAAATGCATTGATCTTGTTTTGTCTCACATTTATATCTCCACCTAATCCAATCCGGGCCCGGCTATCAATATTTGTTCGCAGGCTACCATTATAACCAACTTTCCTGTTTTTCTTCAGGATAATATTTAAAATTCCTGCAGTTCCACCGGAGGCATCAAATTTTGCAGAGGGATTGGTAATTATTTCAACACTTTCAATAGCATCTGCGGGTATTTGATCTAATTCCATTGTTGTCGGACGTCCATCAACAAAAATCTGAGGCGAATTATTTCTAAGAGAAACGTTACCGTCAATATCTACATTGAGAGATGGTACATTACGCATTATGTCAACAGCTGTACCTCCGGCTGAAACGATATTTTTATCGACACTAAAAACTTTTCTGTCAATTCCTAATTGTAATCCGGGTTTTTCAGCAGTTACAGTTACATTGGCGAGCATTTTTTCTTCAATATCTATCTTGATATTCCCCAGGTCTTTATCCAAAGCATTCATAATGGCAGCCATATCAGGAGCACCACCACCTTCTGGTCTTTTTATATCAAAAGAAACAACTTGTTCGTACGGCTTAAATCCAACAATAGATACTTTTAGTTTCAACTGACCAAAAACCGGAACATTTTCCAGCCTGAAATCACCATTGCTTTCGGTAAGCATACCGCCTATTACAACATCCTTTCTTTTTTTAGTGGCACTGTCAAATTTGTTTTGAAGTAATTGAACAGAGGCATAGCCAATAGGCTTGGAGTTTATTCCATCCACAATTTTACCATACATAGTTCCGGCCATCTGCTGACCCCCGTTTCCGGGTCTGCCGCCGCCAGTAGGTTGGGCTATTGAAACATAACTGATTACTATTGAGGCTAAAAGAACTGAAAATTTCCGCATTTTGAAGATTTGATAGTTAGACGGGCAATGCTGTTATTACTTGCTGATATGTAATGGACAACTTGATAAATGCATCTATGCTATTATGAATGGTAAAAGTTTGATTTATTAACCATTGTTAATAAGATATGTAAATAAAACCTGCAATGTGCCTATCAGAAAACCGATTACAGCACCAATAATTTCAACAAACCGGAATTCTTTTGACATTATCTGGTTTAAAACCTCTTCCAGTTTATCGGAAGAAAATGATGAAACTTTAGCAATAACAATTTTTTCAAGATCAAGTTCATTTTTCAGGTTGGCAGCATATTGTTTCATGATCATAGGCAATAATGTTTCAATTTCCTTCATGAACATAGTTTTCAAATTGGAAATGGTCTTATCCCCAATGAACATGCTGATGACAGGCATTTCATCTTTCATCCTGTAACGCAAAAAATCATCTACATGATTTTCGATCATAGGAATGATCTTTTTCAGGTTTTCGGGATTACTTATTTTCTTTTCTATATCATCAAATGAAAGAAACTCTTCACTGACTATCTTTCCCAATTTTTGAGCAAATTTTTGTTGCCGTTTTGGAAAAATTCCATGGAAAGTAATGCCAAGTATCTTTTTGGGCTCTCTAGGGTGAAACAACATTTTAATAGCAACCCAGTTGGTAATCCAACCAATAAAAGCCGAAACAAAAGGAAATAATAAGAACCAGTAACTCATGATTCACATTTATCTTAAAAAATTAGACCCCGTCTCGTTTGAAACGGGGTCTTTGGGGTGGCTAACCGGGTTCGAACCGGCGACCCTCAGAACCACAATCTGATGCTCTAACCAACTGAGCTATAGCCACCATCTTTGTAAGCCCTGAAATTTCTGCGTTGAAATTTCGGGGATGCAAAAATAGGTAAAATGCGTTTTCATTAAAAATAAAAGAGTGATTACTAACCATTCCTGTTAATAATTTCAAACCACCCTTTTTCTTGGTGTGATTTTAGCCATTCATCAAAAACAGTTGTTAAAAGCTTATAAAGTCAAGAAAAACAAGCTTTTTGCGTTATTTTTGGTCTATGTCCGATATAACCCATATAATAAAATACCTGACAAATATGAAAAGACTTCCAATCCTTATCCTTGTGATAGTTGCTGCATCTTTCCTTGCATTTAAAACCCTTGGAAAAGGGATAGGTGATAATGCAAATCCACCCGGTAAATATGAGCAAATACTCAAAATAGTAGGTAGTATGCTTAAAGAAGCTCATTACAGTCCACAAGACATTAATGATGAGTTCTCCAAAAAAGTTTTCAAGAAATACATCAAAGACCTGAACCAGGAGAAGAATATTTTCATTCAATCTGATATTGACAAGCTGAAAAAATTTGAAACAAAGATTGATGATGAAATAAAAGGTTCACCTGTTGAGTTTTTCCTGGCAGCCGGGAAAACATTTAACACTCGTATGGAGGAATCTGCTACCATCGTTAATGAGTTTCTGGCAAAACCATTCGATTTTAGTATTGATGAGATAGTAGTACTTGATGCAGATAAACTGGATTTTCCTGCGAATGAAACAGAAAAGAAAGACCGTTGGAGAAAGAAATTGAAATACATGACACTTGAGAGATATGTAGATCTGCTTGAAACAAGGGATAAGAATAAAGGCAAGGAAGGATTTGTAGTAAAATCAGATGACGAACTTGAAAAAGAAGCAAGAGAAAAAGTAAAACGCATTATGGACAGAACATTTGACCGCTACCGGTTAAAGTTCAGTGATGATGATAAATTCAATTTGTTTGTAAACGCCATCACCACCACGATGGATCCGCATTCCGAATTTTTCCCGCCTGTAGATAAAAGATATTTTGATGAGGAGATGAGTGGCCGTTTCTATGGGATTGGCGCATCCCTTCAATATGATGAAGGAAATATTAAAGTGGCAAGTGTATTATCCGGTAGCCCTGCCTGGAAATCTGGAGAGATACAAGCCGGTGATGTGATTGTGAAAGTGGCGCAGGGCAAAGAAGAACCAGTGGAACTAACAGGTTTTGTAGTAACAGATGCAGTAAAACTAATCCGTGGTAAAAAAGGCACTGAGGTAAACCTTACTTTAAGAAAGCAGGATGGTACATTAAAAGTTGTTTCAATTATCCGTGATGAAATAGTGCAGGATGAAACATTTGCCCGCAGTGCAATTGTAAAAAATGAGAATTCAAAGATCGGCTACATTTTCCTTCCCGAATTCTATGCTGACTTCGATCGTCCAAATGGTAACCGCAGTTTTACCGATGTGGCAAAAGAAGTTACTAAATTAAAAGAAGAGAAAGTAGATGGCATTGTGATTGATCTTCGTAACAATGGTGGAGGTTCTTTGTATGATGTTGTACAAATGGCGGGATTGTTTATCGAAGACGGACCGATAGTACAGGTGAAAGACCGTGAGAATAATGCAAGTGTATTAAAAGATAAAGACCGCAACGTTTTATATACAGGTCCGCTGGCAGTAATGGTAAATGAATTTAGTGCATCTGCATCTGAGATATTTGCAGCTGCAATACAAGATTATAGTAGAGGGGTTATCATTGGCAGCACTTCTACTTATGGTAAAGGAACGGTGCAGCGTAACATAGGCCTGGACGAAAATGGGTTTTCTATGAGTAATGCAGATCTTGGGACAGTAAAACTGACATTACAGAAATTTTACAGAATTAATGGGGGCTCAACACAATTGAATGGTGTGAACTCTGATATCGTTTTACCTGATAACCTGGAATATCTTAAAGTAAGAGAAAAAGACGATGAAGATGCGTTGCCCTGGGATGAAATTGGAAAAGCAAGTTATAAGAACTGGACTCCGGGATACGATCTGAAAACTATTCAGCACTTAAGTAATCAGCGTTTGCAAAACGACAATACATTTAATCTTATTAAAGAAAATGCAGAGTGGCTGGCAAACCAGAATAATAAACAATACTCTTTGAAGATTGATAAATACAAAGAAGAACAAAAGGCAATCCGTACAACGGTTAAACAGTTAGAAGCATTGATGAAACTTCCCAATGAGCTGGATGTGGCCGCACTACCAAATGAAGTGAACCGTTGGGCAGATGATAAAAGTAAACAAGAGAGATTTCAGCAGTGGCTTAAAAATTTGCAAAAAGACATTTATCTGGACCAGGCTGTAAAGGTGATGAATGATATGATCAGTCAGCAAAACCTGGTTAAAATAAAGGGAACGGAAGAACCGAAAAAAGCATTTTAATAGAAAATTTAATTGGATTGAAAATAGAAAAGCCCTGAAATCAGGGCTTTTCTATTTTTTAGATTTCAGATCAATTTTCCCAAACCAATGCACTGGCACCTAAAATGGCAGCATCAGCTTCATTCAGGTCGCTGAAAACGATCTTTATTTTATTTTTAAAGATTTGTATCAGGTTTGCTTCCATAGCTTTTCTTGTTGGGCTGAGGATCAGGTCACCGGCTTTCGTTAATCCGCCAAAAAGTACAATGGCTTCGGGTGCAGAAAACATCACAAAGTTTGCTAATGCCTCACCAAGAATCTGCCCTGTAAAATCGAATATATCATTGGCTATCTTATCTCCTTTAATTGCACACTCATAAACTGTCTGGCTAGTTATTAGTTCATTGATGGTATACTCCCGAAGCAGGCTTTCTTCTTTTGGATTTTCAGATAACATTTCTAATGCAGTTTCCCTCACTCCGGTGGCAGATGCATATGCTTCCAAACAGCCACGGACACCTGTTCCTTTATGCATTCTTCCGCCGGGTCTCACAATGGTATGTCCTAACTCTCCTGCAAAACCATTATGCCCCAGCACTATCTTTCCATCTATTACGATACCGGCACCAACACCTGTTCCCAATGTAATGGTAATAAAATGCTTCATTCCTTTGGCACAGCCATAGATCATTTCGCCCATGGCCGCAGCATTCGCATCATTAGTAAGTTTTACCGGCAAACCGAATTTTTCACTCATCATTTTTGCAAAAGGAATTATTCCTCTCCATTTCAGGTTGGCGGCATATTCAATGTTTCCTGAATAATAATTGCCATTCGGGGCCCCTACACCGATACCGATGAAATTTTTTATGCCACCGGATTTTTTGATCAATGGCAGCATTTTGCTGTGCAGTTCATCAATAAAATCCTGAACTGTATCAGGCTCATTTGTAAGCATCCTATCCTGGTACAGGATCTTCCCATTATGATCTACAATTCCAAATTTTGTGTTTGTGCCACCAATATCAATACCTATTCCATAATCAGACATAATGATCTTGTTTTTTATTAATGACCGCCACTGCTTATTTCAGCATCATAATCTATGCCCTGTTTGCGCAAAATGCCTTTTACCAAAAATGCAAACAATGCCAGATATGCAAAGCAAACCACTGCTACAATATATGATTGGTGAATACCTATGATATCTGCCAGCTTTCCCTGTATAGGGGGAATAATACCTCCACCCAATATCATCATAATCAAAAATGCTGAACCTTGCGATTCATATTTACCAAGACCGGCAATTGACAGACTAAAGATTGATGGCCACATAATGGAGCAGCAAAGCCCTGCACTTAAGAATGCATAGATAGCTACTGTTCCGGTGGATAATAAACCAATTACCATTCCGGCTATCCCCATTATACTAAATATCAGCAACGTTTGAACTGGTTTGTCTTTACTGAGAAAAAATGCAGCTATCATAATAATCACACAAATCACATAGTAATACAAAGCTGAAACATTATAGTCGGATAAATAAATTATAAGTATTAATATACCAAACGCAATCAACGGAATCACTATTTGCAATAACTGTTTTTTTGCTGCACTAAAATTAAAAGCTCCAACTGCACCCGTCCATCTTCCTATCATAAGGCTACCCCAGTACATCATAATGTAAGGAGTAGCTTGAGAGGCTGATAGTGATCCAAACTCTTTTTGTTTTAGTAATTCTCCAAGATTGCTGCCAACGGCTACTTCTACACCTACATAAGTAAAGATTCCCAGCATACCTAAAACTAATTGCGGGTATCTCATGGCACCCCATCCTTCTGGTTTTTTTCTTGCACTAAGGTTTGAAATCAGTAGTCCTAAAACCACAACTGCTAATGCGCCGAGAAGCCAGCGTAGACGATATATTTCTAATGCTTCTTGTTCGGCTTCAGTTGGATTAATCAATGCCGTTTTATAACTACCAAATACTGGGACAAACATTGCACCCAATAAAGCAGTCATAACGATTAGCATGACCAATGCTTTATTACCACTTTCAGTTTTTTCGAGAATGATACCTGAAGGAACTTTTTTTGAGAAATTAAATAATGCTGCAGCACCAATGAACAATGCGCCTACACCAATGTATAATATGATCACTTTAGAAAGACTTAGTGAAGCAATTTTTTCGTCAGTAATGGCTGCAGTTGTACCAAACAGGGCAAGAGCAACAACCAATGGACCGATAGATGTGCCAAATGAATTAACCGCACCACCTAATGTAACTCTTGCTGTACCAGTGGCGGGATCACCCAATGTTATAGCAAATGGTTGTGCTGCTGTTTGTTGTAAAGAGAAACCAAGGGCTACGATGAATAAGCCAACCAGCATTCCGGAAAAACTGTTTCCATTCACTGCCATTATCATTGCTGCAGCGCCTAATGCTGAAAAAAGAAGACCATAAACAATACTTTTTTTATAACCCCATTTGCCCACAAGGTCTTTGCCACTAATTGTTCCAAATATGAATAATAATAATGCTCCAACATAATAAGCAGTGTAAAATGCAAAATCAATCAACTGACTTTGAAACTGATCCAGGTTAAAGTAGTGTTTACAGAAAGGAATAAATACACTATTGCCAGCTGCAATAAAACCCCAAAAGAAAAACACTGTTACAAGGGTACTTAATGCTCCGTAATTTGTTGGCTGTTTGGGCTGATTCATACTTAAGC
>CAYVSH010000053.1:0-19750 GCA_964453625.1 uncultured Chitinophaga sp. | reverse complement strand
CTGGGCAGTGATGGAGTGGGAGTGCTGTTTAAAACATCCGGAGGATGGTGCAAAGGAAGGTGCCCAATTTATTCAGCAACATATTATACGGGTTACAAACAAAGCATTTGATGATTTTGCCGGCGGACAAAGTGATGTAAAGACAAATCGTAAGATTTTAGGTTTGGATTAAATTTTATAATTAAAGTAAATTGCAATTAAAATTATCTAAAATGAAAAAATTATTATTTGCAATGAGCATAGCCTTATTGCTTGTTTCCTGTGGTAGTGGCGGAGATGAAAAGAAGGAAGGTGATAAAACTGAAACAACAACGACTGAAACAACAGACATTACCAAAAATCCTGATTATGAGAAAGGGCTTGGCCTTATAGCAAAAAGCGATTGTCTTACCTGTCATAAAGTAGATGAAACACTTACTGGGCCATCGTACAGAGAAGTGGCGAACAAATATGCAGCTATGCCTGATACAATCATATCACACCTGGCAGGCAAAATTATCAACGGCGGAAATGGAGTTTGGGGAGAAACTTATATGACACCCCATACCGGCATTTCGCAAGAAGATGCTGAAGCGATGGTGAAATATATTATGCTACTTAAAAAATAAATTAAATGTACAAATTAGCTTTAGTGGCTTTGCTTGCCATTACTATTTCATCATGTAATTCAGCAAAAGAAACCATGACCGAAAACAAACTGACCACAGAAGAGAAAAGTGATGGTTGGAAATTAATGTTTGATGGCAAAACAACAAAGGGTTGGCACAAGTATGGTGGAAACCCTGTTGGATCCGCATGGAAGGTTAAAGACGGTGAATTATACCTTGATACTACTATAAAAGAAAACTGGCAGATTAAAGATGGGGGTGATATTGTTAGTGATGAGGAATATGAAAATTTTCACCTGAAACTGGAATGGAATATTGCAAAAAACGGTAATAGCGGTATTATCTTTTACATTAACGAAGACAAATCAAAATACAAGTGGCCATGGGAAACAGGGCCTGAAATGCAGATACTGGACAATAATGGGCATCCTGATGCAAAGATCATTAAACACAGAGCCGGTGATCTGTATGACCTCATCACTGTTTCGAAAGAAACTGTAAAGCCACCAGGTGAATGGAACCTGGCAGAAATAAAATGCTTAAATGGCAAACTTGATTTTTACCTGAATGGAGAAAATGTAATTTCTACTACGCTTTGGGATGATGCCTGGAAGAAATTAGTAGCAGGTAGTAAGTTTAAAAATATGCCCGGCTTCGGTACTTATAAAAAGGGACGTATTGGCTTACAGGATCATGGAGACAAAGTTCGGTTCAGGAATATTAAGATCAAACAACTCTGATATTTGCAATTAATCTTCGCTGTTTAGAATATATACTAATTATTTTCTTAACTTTTGTTTCTGAACCAAAACAAAAAATTATGGAAACAACGCTTCTTTCTAACTTAAACTGGCTGGCCATTGCAGTTGCAGCAGTAGCTTATTTTATGATCGGCGGCTTATGGTATTCCAAAATGTTATTTGCCAAAATGTGGATAGCAGGTTCTGGCGTTAAAATGGATGATCCGAATGCCCAGAAAGGGGTTGGCGGCATCATGCTTTTCACCTTCCTTTTAGAATTTATCATCTGTATTGGATTAGCCATACTGATAAGCAGGATGGGCTTAATAGGTGGTGTAATGTCCGGTTTAAAACTTGGTTTATTTACCGGGGTCTTCTTTTCGGCAATAGTGATAAGCATTTCATACTTATACCAGATGAAGCCAAAGACATTACATGTAATAGATGGAGGTTATCATATTGCCGGACAAGTAGCAGCAGCAATAATCTTATGCCTTTGGTGAAGCTTACATGCTTAGTCTACCGTTGTGATCTTTAAGACATTGGTTTGTAAATGCAGGGCTACCGGTGTACTGCCGGTATTGATAACTACATCACCAGTCTTTAAGAATTTTCTTTCTTTAAGTATATCTATCTCATCGTAGATAATATCGTCCAGGCTTTCCTCTTCATCATAATAAAAAGCCCTTACACCCCAACTTAAGGTAAGCTGATTGACCAATGTTCTTTCTTTTGTAAAAATATAGAGAGGAGCTTTAGGCCTGTAGCTGCTTAATATAAACCCTGTATAACCACTCTGTGTCATTCCTATCAATGCATCTGCATTTACATCTTTGGCAAGTTTGCATGCATTATAGCAAATCGCATCACTTAAAAAGGAAGGGGAGTGGGGCTGTGGCACCAGTTCGTCTTCACGGTTATAATTATAACCTGATCTTTCTACTTCCAGAATAATCTTCCTCATTGTTTCAACAACTAATGTGGGATGTTCACCAGCAGCTGTTTCAGCACTTAGCATTACAGCATCAGCACCTTCTATAACTGCATTGGCAACATCGGTAATTTCACTTCGGTTTGGTTTATTCAGTTCGATCATACTCTCCATCATCTGCGTAGCAACAATTACCGGCTTTGCTCTGTGAATACACATCCTGATGATCTGCTTTTGTAGCAATGGGATCTTTTCTACGGGTAGTTCTACACCTAAGTCACCACGGGCTATCATAACTGCATCTGACTCAACAATGATGTCACGGAGATTTTCAAGAGCTTCAGGCTTTTCAATTTTAGAAATGATCTTTGTCTTGCTGTTCTTGGCTTCTAGTCTTTTCCGAAGGCCTTCCAGATCTTTTACACTACGAACAAATGAAAGTGCAACCCAATCGAGTTTCTGATCAATTATAAAATCCAGGTCTTCGAGGTCTTTTTCAGTTAAAGCTGGCAATGAAATTTTTGTATCCGGAAGGTTGATACCTTTTTTTGAAGATAATACACCACCCATCGTTACTTCTACCTCAACATCATTATTATCAAGAATTCTTTTGACCTTTACTTCCAGCTTGCCATCATTGATCAGAATGGTATTTCCAATTACAACATCTTCATGAAGGTTTGTATAAGAAACATAAATCCTCTCTTTGTTCCCGATAACTTTTTCATTGGTAAAAGTGAGTATATCACCTGGTGCAATGGTCATTTCTCCATTCTCAATTTCACCAACCCTGAGTTTCGGTCCCTGGAGGTCGCCAAGTATTGCAATATTAAAAGGCTCGGTCTTATTTATTTTTCTGATATGCTCTATTATCTCTGCTTTTTTATCATGAGAACCATGCGAAAAGTTAAGGCGGAAAACATTTACTCCTGCCTTCACAAGTGCCAATAACTTTTCATATGTATCACAAGCAGGGCCAACGGTTGCAACTATTTTGGTTTTATGCGTTTTATGAGCAATTGCCAGTTCCCGGTCCATTGATTCATGATAATACTTCTTTGAATGTTTTGCCATTTCTTATTTTTTGTAGTTACTTACTAATGTTGTAAACATAAATTATGAGGCAAGTATCTTAACGATCTTCATCCATTCTTCACTGATCTTGCCTTTGTTCTTTACTGCATTTTCCAAAGGCATATAATGCATCTTATTGTTTTGAATACCTACAAATACATTGTGTCTTCCTTCCAATAAACATTCAACTGCATGATAACCCATACGGCTCGCAATAAGCCGGTCAATACATGTTGGAGAACCGCCACGTTGTATATGGCCGAGGATACAAACCCTTATTTCAGCATTCGGTAATTTCTCCTTTAATACCTTCTGCACCTGGTTTGCCCCTCCAAAATCATCTCCCTCGGCAACAACAATAAGGTTGACCAATTTTTTTCTTCTCTCTTTTTCCAATAATGAACTGATTATACCATCCATATCAGTTTTCCTTTCAGGTATAAGGATATTTTCAGCACCTGTAGCTATACCACTATGTAAGGCTATATATCCGGCATCCCTTCCCATTACTTCAATAATGAAAATTCTGTCGTGTGCATCCATTGTATCCCTGATCTTATCAATGGCCTCTACAGCAGTATTCACTGCGGTATCAAAACCTATTGTAAAATCTGTTCCTTGAATATCCTTATCAATTGTACCTGCTAATCCAATGCAGGGTATATCAAACTCCTTGCTGAAATTAACTGCTCCACGAAATGAACCATCACCTCCAATTATGATAAGACCGTCTATTTCATGTTTTTTCAGGGTTTCATACGCTTTTTTTCTTCCTTCATATTCATAGAATTCTTTACAACGGGCAGTCTTAAGAATTGTTCCACCCCGCTGAATAATATTGGCTACAGACCGGGAATCCATTCTGAAAATATCATCTTCAATAAGACCCTGGTAGCCACGCATAATACCGTAAACTTCCAGTCCATGATAATTTCCTGTGCGAACCACCGCCCTGATAGCCGCATTCATACCAGGCGAATCACCACCTGATGTCATTACTCCGATTTTGCTAATTGTATTTGCCATTAAATTCTTTAAGCTGTCAAAAATAAGCTAATATTTCTATTGTGTACAACTCACACACTAACGATGGTTTGTATAAGGAACGAATATAACCCTGAAAAACCGGAGCACAATTTACCCACCAGTACGGACAAGAAAAAAAGTTATCTCAATTAAGTTGAATGAAATTTATTTTATGAAATCTTTACTTACGGTTTGCCTGTTGGTAAACTCAACGTTTGGTTGGTCACAGAAAGACACAACTAAGAACCTTAGGGCATTTCCAATAACAGATTACATAGTTGATTTGACAGACAGTTTTAAACTTGTGCAACTTGAAATGCCTGAAGGATTAAAAATAAAAGACAAACAGCTGGGAGTGGTGTGGGGTGTGTATGAAGGGGACAGAAATAACGCTGTTCAAAAAGGTTACGGAAGATGTCACCTGGTAAAAGGTAATTATTATTATTTTTCAATTGGAAACAATAATAGCGGTCTACCATTAAAAAAAGGCGACCTGATTTATACTTTCATGGAACCAGCAGATGTTTACCAGGGTTATATACCAAAACTGGCATCACATTTTATTCGTCTGCTTGATGTATATGAACAACCCTTTTATGACAGGTATTTTGTCTTTACTAAATGGACAAAAGAAGATGAAAAGAAAATTGTTGATTCAATGATAACAGACATTAAGTTTACCGGCAAACATTTTCTCGAAAACAATCCGGGTATGGATGTGATAATAGAGGAAGGTATTTACAAAGGTAAGAGTACTTTAAAACTAATGAAAGAATGCAAAACAACCGATATTTCTAATTTTTTTGAATATGTAATTGCCAGACCTCGTTTATATGCGGGTAAAGAATGGAAACTATCTGAAATATTTGCTACATGTCTCTCTGAAGGAGCACCGATTGTTAAAAAAGATTAAGAAATACATCATCACTTTTTTTTACCTTTTGTAAAGGAGATTTTACTTTTTATTGATTCATCCGTTAACTTTAGCGGAATAAAAGTTATAAAATGAAAAAGATAATTTTCTTTGTATGGCTGCTTGCGCCATTCATACTTCATGCACAGATACAGTATCCTGAAACAAAGAAAGTTGAACTAACCGAAGAGTATCATGGAACCAAAGTAGAAGATCCATATCGCTGGCTGGAAGATGATAATAGTGAAGAAACCAAAGCATGGGTGAAAGCTCAAAATGAAGTAACCTTCAATTATCTTGAAGGACTTCCTGACAGGGATAAAATAAAAAAAAGGCTGGAAGAACTCTGGAACTATCCAAGATATTCTTCCCCATTTAAGAAAGCACAGCATTACTATTTCTTCAAAAATGATGGACTGCAGAACCAATCTGTCATGTACAGACAATCAGGATTATCAGGGAAACCAGAAGAATTCCTGAATCCTAATACGATGAACAAAGAAGGCATTGCAGCTCTTGGTGGCATCAATTTTAGTAAAACTGGAAAGTACCTCGCTTATTCTATAGCCATAGCCGGTAGTGACTGGCAGGAAATATTTGTAATGGAGGCGAGTACAAAAAAAGTACTAAATGATAAAATTGAATGGACGAAATTCAGTGGAGCAAACTGGAACGGTGATGATGGATTCTATTATAGCAGGTATGATAAACCCGATGAAAAATTAAAACTTAGTAAACAAAACCAGTTTCATAAAGTATACTATCATAAACTTGGAACTCCTCAATCGGATGACAAACTCATATATGAAGATAAAGAGCATCCACTTCGGTACCATGTTGCTGGTCTAACTGAAGACGGACGATTTCTTATTCTACAGATTACTGAAGGAACAAGCGGCGGTGAAATAAGATATTGGGATAAAAAAGATCCGACACAAACATCTTTCAAACTATTAATTTCAGGCTTTTCAACTGAACCAGATGTTATTGACAACAGTGGAGGAAAGCTGATTGTAAAAACAAATGATGGTGCTCCTAATTACAAAGTAGTATTAATTGACCCAAAGAATCCTTCAAAAGAAAACTGGAAAACTATTATTCCAGAAAAAGAAGAAGCACTGCAGAGTGTTGGAACCGGAGGCGGATATTTATTTGCGAGTTATCTAAAAGATGCTTCAACAAAAGTTTACCAGTATACTTATGAAGGTAAAGAAGTAAGAGAAATAAAATTACCAGGAATTGGAAGTGCCAGTGGATTTGGTGGCGAAAGAGAACATAAAGAATTCTTTTATACTTTTTCATCGTTTAACACACCTCCATCCATTTACAGGTACGACATCACAACAGGCCAATCCACACTATTTCGCAAAACTGAAGTAAAACTAAAGACAGATGATTTTGTAACAGAGCAGATCTTTTTTACCAGCAAAGACGGAACAAAAGTTCCTATGTTCCTGACTTACAAAAAGGGTATGAAACAAGATGGACAAAACCCGGTACTTATTTATGGATATGGTGGTTTCAACATTCCCATAACCCCTGGCTTTAGCACCAGCAATGCATTCTTTATCGAACAAGGAGGCATTTATGTTTCAGTTACTCTACGGGGTGGCAGCGAGTATGGTGAGAAATGGCATAAAGCTGGTATGCTGGAAAATAAGCAAAATGTATTTGATGATTTCATTGGAGCAGCAGAATACTTGATAAAAGAAAAATATACAAACAATCAAAAGATTGCCATAAGAGGTGGTAGTAATGGAGGTCTTTTAGTTGGAGCAGCAATGACACAAAGACCTGACCTTTTCAAAGTGGCATTACCGGCCGTTGGTGTGCTTGATATGTTACGATATCATAAATTCACAGTTGGATGGGGTTGGGCAGTCGAATACGGTAATGCTGATTCGGCTTCACAGTTTCCATACTTGTATAAATATTCTCCATACCATAATCTAAAGAAAGGTGTTAATTATCCGGCTACATTGATAACAACTGCCGATCATGATGACAGGGTGGTTCCGGCACATTCATTCAAATTTGCTTCCCGCCTGCAGGAATATCATACAGGTGTAAACCCAGTTCTAATCCGAGTGGATGTGAATGCAGGACATGGAGCAGGGAAACCCACCAGCAAAGTAATTGAAGAGGCAGCAGACACCTGGAGTTTTGTTATGTATAATCTTGGAATGCCCTTTAATGAGCCGATCACTGTACTTCCGAAAAAGGCATTTTAATATTACATGTATAATTAATTTAATAAGTTAAAAACTACTTTATAGATCATATAATATCTGGATAAACGGCACATTTTTTATTTAAGTGTATCCTATATTTGCACACTTAAATAAAAAAGCATGTTGAAAAAATCCTTATTTACAACCTTATCAATCACAGTTTTTATAGTTGCCTTTAGCGTTCAAAGCAGCTTTGCGCAGGGAACTGGTTCTACATCTGATGAAGGAACAATAGATGACCTAATCGTAAAAACCATGCGTCTGCCAGCATTACAAGAAGTTGGCGGATCGCCATTTATGACGTCTGATTACAGAACTGGTACAGTAATAATGGATAATGATCTTATTGTAAAAGATGTGCCAGTAAAATTCAATATTTTCAGTAATGCTATAATGATCAAGAAAGATGGCAATGAAATGCGTCTGGAATCATTTAAACTCGTCTCTTATGACGATGCATCTGACCCATCAAACGTAAAACACTTTCAATTTGCCCAGGGCTTTCCGGATGTTGATGGACATACAGGTAAATCAGTTTACCAGGTTTTGTCAAATGGCCCTAAGGCGCAGTTATTGAAGTATATTACTCAAAAAGTTGAAGATGCTAGTACTTTAGGCGACTATAGCAGGAAGGAACTTGTGTCTACCGAGCAGCTTTATATCTATGTTCCGGGCGGTTCTATTAAAAAGATCAAAGCTTCAAAAAAAGATGTAAAAGATGCTTTGCCAGCTTTATCAGATAAAATTGAAGAGATTGCTACTACAAATAACCTAAAAATGAAAAGTGAGTCGGATATAGTACAATTGGTAGAAGCATTGAATAAACCCTGATATCTTTATCAAAAAAATTTAATCCTGTTCCAAAAGAACAGGATTTTTTATTTTCATATCAATAATCTAAATGAATGAAAGTACTTATAACCGGTGCAAATGGTTTTTTGGGCCATTACCTGGTTGAGAAATTATTAGCACAAAGTGTTTCTGTTGTTGCAACTGGTAAAGGTAGTTGCCGGCTAACATTTCTAACAAGTCATTCATTTGTGTATGAACAAATGGATTTTACTGATACTTGTGAGGTAGATAAAGTATTAATAAAACATAAACCTGCGTTTATCATTCATGCCGGAGCTATGAGTAAACCAGATGATTGCGAAACTAACCGGGAACTGGCTTATAACGTAAATGTACAGGGAACAATCAATCTTCTGAACGCTGCCAAAAAATATAATTTGTTCTTTGTATTTGTTTCAACCGATTTTGTTTTTGATGGGGAAAAAGGAATGTACAATGAAGGTGATTTGCTATATCCAGTTAATTATTATGGCCAAACAAAATTGTTAGCGGAAACAGAAGTTAAAAAATATCAATCAGACTGGAGTATTGTACGTACAGTATTAGTGTATGGGAAACCCAATTCAGGAAGAAATAATTTACTGACCATCGTGAAAGAAAAATTAGAAAGGGGAGAAGGATATAGTGTTTTTGATGACCAGGTTCGAACGCCTACTTATGTCGGAGATCTGGCTGATGGAATTATCTCAATTATCAAAAGTAAAGTCACTGGTATTTTTCATATATCAGGTAAGGATACAATTACACCTTATGAGATGGCATGTAAAACTGCAGTTTTTTTAGGGCTGGATAAAACGCTGATAAAAAAGATCACTGTAAAGGATATGCAGCAAATTGCAAAGCGGCCACTTATAACCGGATTTAATATCGATAAGGCAAAAAAGATGTTAAACTATAACCCTGTTTCGTTTGATGAAGGTATTAAATTAACTTTTAGCCATTAAAAATGGAAAGTTAGCCCTGCCCGAATATTTCTGGGGGAGCCGGGAGTATAATGAATTTCAGATACAGGATTGATCTCGTTCTTTAATCTTGACTCTGTGTCAAACTGGGCTTCCCGCCATTCACTATTAAATAGATTTTCGCCTGATAGGGTTAATTCAAATTTATTGATCCGGTATGATAGGATGATATCTGCAAGCAGATAACCATCAGCCTTTACGGTATTTGTTTCATTGGCAGGTCTGCTGTCAATAAACCGGTAACGAAGGGATCCACTGAATCCATTTTTTCCTTTTGCAGTCAATCCACCGATACTTGTAAAAGATGGAGCCAATGGAATAAAGTCTTCTCCTTTTTGTTCACCTACAGCTCTGGCTTTTGTCAGATTTACATCAACATCTCCAAACAGCCATTTATTGAACTGATAACGGGCTGAAACATCAATTCCCATTCTCCTTGATCTTCCGCTTGGTTCAATTATTCCGGCATCACCAACATACACAAATTCCTGTTCAGATTGTAAATGCCAGAGGGCAACTTTTAAAATTAATGAACTGTTTGGTTTAATAATTGCTCCAAGATCAGTTCCAAATACCCTCGGTAATATCTTATCCGCATCATTGTTCAGAATTAACCTGGAATCATTTGAATGAAAGCCAAAACCATTATTCAGGTAAAATTTGACTTTTTGATTGGGGGAATAGCTGAGATTTAATTTTGGGCTTACAATTCCTTTTCTTGTTTTAGAAAAATCTGTTGCGCCTTGTAGTTCATCTCTATATCCGAATATAAAATGGTCATACCTGATCCCTGCGTTAAGATTGAATTTATCAGATAATTCAATATCCTGGTTGATGTATAATGAAGAATTCAATTCTTGATTATCTCCTTTCTGAATACTATTGAAGAAGGTAGTACGATTTTCTTTCGATAGTTCTATATCATTTATGTTATCATACCTGAAGCCTCCGCCAAATGTAGTTGTTACTTTTTTGTTACCCAACAACCATGACCGGGCAGCAGTAGTATTATACCCATATATATCCCTTTTTTCTTTTTGCCGGATCATATCACCGTTCACATCATCATCCAGGAAAAAAGTAAAATTAGAAAACAGGTTGAATTTATAATGACTGAAGTAAAACTGATCGGTTGTTTTCCAGTTATTTTTCCATTGCTTATTGAATTGAATGCTAAGATTCGTACGGCTGGTATTTCCCCCTTCGGTATCATCAATAGCACCAAACCGGGATATCATACCGCTATTTACAGCCCTGTCAGGAATTTGCCCTGATGCATACCATTTACTACTAAATGTGGAAGCTGTTATGGTAAGTTGCGATTGATTTCCAAACCATGCATTGTATTTTCCCATCAGGTTGAAACGATGAAAATCCTGCGGACTTTCAAAATATCCATCTGTTGTTGAATATTCCGATGCAACATAAAATTGCTGACGCTTTTTTTCAGTGGTTTTATTAAATAATTTTAGCATGGTGGCAAACCGCTGAGTATTAAATTGACCAATTTCAGTTTTAATAATATTCTCGTCAAGAAATTCTTTTGTAGAGAAGTCAACATAAGCAGCAGTAGCCAGGTTTCCTTTTCCGGAAAAATAAGGTCCTTTATCAAAAGCAACTTTCTCCACTGTTTCAGGAATAAGAAAATGCAGGTCTGCATAGCCTTGTCCGTGTGCATGGCTTACCATATTTACAGGAATACCATCAACTGTAATAGCTATATCTGTACCATGGTCAATATCAAAACCTCTAAGGAATATCTGCTCAGCCTTACCGCCGCCGGCATGCTGAGCAATAAATAATCCGGGAACGATACGCAAAACATCCTGAGAATTGTTTACCGGTCTTAACCGTATATCAACAGCACCAATTGAATTAAGACTTGAAGTCCTCTTACTATTTACCTTTACTTCAGAAAGATCCAAATCTGCTTTTTTAAGATTAATGTTAACAGAAGAAAGAAGGTTTGGCTTTACCTCAACAGGGATGATCTCTGTTTTATACCCAATATGTGAAACGATCATTTCATACTGCCCAGGATTAACAGCCGGGATACTGAACTTTCCAAACATATCAGAATTATCACCTTTATTGCCGGGCAGATTTACGGAAGCACCAATAAGAGGTGTACTGGTGCCTTCATCAGTTATTGTTCCTTTAATAGTTCCTTTTTGAGAAAAAGATGTATAGGAAACAGAAATGAGTATTAATATAATATAAAATACTTGTTTCATCGTTTAGTTGGTTTTCTAAACTATACGACAAAAGTAGAAGTCCGGTTTGGAAATTGGTTTCCACCTGTCAATTAAAACATTATGAACATCCGCAATCCAAACCTTTCAGCATCCCGTATCTGCTTACGAATCCCCTGAAATGAATCAGCCAAAAGCAATTAACCAACAATTGAATTTCTTTAGGCTGTTAAAATCCGGGGTAATATTTAAATCACTTTTAATCAAACAAATCATCTTTTATGAAAAAGAAACTTCTTTTAGGTAGTTTATTAGGTGTGGCACTGGTTGGCGGAATTATTTTCGCAGCCGATCACATTGATGCACCTGCAGTAACCGGACCAAGTAGTACAAGTTTAGGAAATGACATCACTGATGTCTACGCATTTCAAAGCCCTGCTGATAACAGTAAAATGGTCTTTGTTATGAATGTTCAAGGATTATTGTCACCTGCTGCTTCAGCATCAGCAACTTTCCCTTCCAATGTTATGTATGAATTCAACATTGACAACTCAGGCGATAATGTTGAAGATCTGGTCATTCAATGCCTGGTACAAAATGGAAAAATGAGAGTATACGGACCTGTTGCCGTGGGCACACCCGGTACTACAAGTACAGTTAAAACATCTGGCCCGGTAACTGAAGTGGCTGTAACAGCTTATGCATCTTCAGGTACTCCAACCACAACAACAAATGCAAATGGTACAAGGATTTTTGCTGGTCCAAGAGATGATCCGTTCTTTTTTGACCTGGTAAGATACCAGGAAATACTGGCAGGTACCCAAACAGGTTTCAGAAACCCCGGGGTTGATACATTTAAAGGAACTAATGTAATGTCAATTGTTGTGGAAGTTCCAAAATCATTATTAGGAACTGCTGCTACCATTAATATTTGGGGAGAAACAAAGACTAAATAAATCTAAAACAAAAAAAAAACTATAATCATGATACGCTTTAATAAAATATCTATCGTTGCCGTTGCAGTTTTAGGTTTCGTACTTGTAAGCTGTGATAAGGACGACGCACCAGCAGATACATTTGATACATCAGGTTCATTTGCACAAAATGACCAGATGGCGAGACCGGCAATAAATACAGTGTTTGTCAGTTCTGCAGATAAAAACAGTTTTAACACAACTACGCCATCTGCTATGGGGGCAGCATTCCAGACCAAGTTTCAAAACAGGCTGTTGGCCTTAAATCCAGCATACACTACTAATGCATTAGGTCAAACTGCATCCCAGTTTACAACTTTATTAGCTACAGACGTAATAAATGTGAAAATGAACGGAACAACCACTTTTTTTGATGGTACTAATGTGTTAACAGGAAGAGCTCTGGCAGATGATGTGATTGATGTAGAGTTGTTATTGATCTTTGGAGGCCCTACAGGAGGTTCTAATCCTGGGCTAACAAAAGATAATGTGAACGCAAACGACAAACCATTTCTTTCAACATTCCCTTATTTAGCAGCACCCTTTTAGATTGATAGCATACAAGACCGGGCAATGAAAATTGCCCGGTTTATCTTTTGTTTCAAAATAACCAACTATGAACAAGAACTTTTTAATATTACTTTCTTTCTTCTTAATAATTACATCCTGTTCTTCAAAAAGAACAATTGTAAACTCAGGCGATTATAGCAAGTATCTAAAAGAATCTGCAATTACTGGTGAAGTTGAAAAAGTAAAAGATGAAATAAAATTTTGGAATAATCGATTGAAAAAAGATACAGGTAATTTTGTAGATATGCTGGAAATAGCAACGAATTACCTGAAACTGTTCAAACTTTCAGGTGATATTGCTGCATTGCAAACCGGGGATTCTTTATTAAAATCCAGTTCAGCAAAAATCAGGAATAAAAAGCCTGAAATACTATACTCAATTTCCCAAACAGCAATTACACAACATCAGTTTTCTCAGGCTGCAGCTTATATTGAAGATGCCAAAAAAGCTGAAGGGGATCTTTACACAATTCAATTACTCAGTTTTGATGTAAATATGGAACTGGGAAATTATAAACAGGCATTTAAAAACCTGGAAAGTTTACAGGATAAAAACTCATTTGACTACCTGATCCGTAAAGCCAAGTGGGAAGATCATACAGGTAATCTTGATAATGCAATTGTATTAATGGAAACAGCATTTGAAAAGATCAAGGACAAGAAAATGAGTTTATACATTTGGGCATTGTCAAATCTTGCTGATATGTATGGCCA
The DNA here is from genome assembly GCA_964453625.1 of uncultured Chitinophaga sp. Classification (GTDB taxonomy): domain Bacteria; phylum Bacteroidota; class Bacteroidia; order Chitinophagales; family Chitinophagaceae; genus JJ008. The sequence goes on along the minus strand of CAYVSH010000053.1, from coordinate 5,963 downwards.
TGCAGGAAGAATTAAAGAAGCTTATCAGTCTTACTTAAAAGTATTAGAGAAAGACCCTTCCAATATGTATTGCCTGAAAGGCATTGCCTGGATAGCTTATTCAAATGATGGCAATATTGATGAGGCAAAGAGGATCATTAATTATATCCTCACTCAAACTTCAATGCCAGAGCTTAAGTTATTGCTTGGTGAAATTGCAGAAGCAGAAAGGGATATAAAGGGAAAACAAAGACTGGTTCAGGAATTTATTACAACGGTAAGCCATCCCGGCTACGCTAATATGTACAACAAATACCTGATTGAACTTTATGCACAGGAATTAAACCAGGGAGATAAAGCTGTGGCATTAGCAGAGCTTGAATTAAAAAACAGGTTTACACCCGAAACCTGCGACCTGGCTGCATGGGCATATTACCACAAAGGTGAAATGAAGAAAGCTATTGAGTTCTCCAGCAGCTATGTTCATAATCAAACTTTTGAACCGGATGCATTGATGCATACAGCTTTTATTTATGCTGATAACGGGAGAAAAGAAGAGGCAAAAGAGTTATTAAAAGCTTGTCTTGAAAGTGAGTTTGAAATAGGCATTGTAGCAGCAAAACAAATTAAAGAGAAACTGGAGGAACTTTAGTTCATCAATAATACATTCACACTTCGCTGTAATATATTGAATGCGATCTCAGCCATCAGGTTTTCTTTATCCAAAGTTGGGTTTACCTCTGTAATTTCAAAGCAGCATACTTTTCTGTTCTGCATGAACTTACTGATCAGGTCTTCGGCTTCTCTTTCTTTCAGGCCATTGCCAACAGGTGTCCCTGTACCTTTTGAAATAGATGAATCCAAACTGTCAACATCAAATGAGATATAAATGTCAGTGCAATCAGCAAGATAGCGAAGCACTGCTCTCACCACATTCTCAGCGCCTTTATTCCTTACTTCTTTTGTAGTGATCACTTTCATGTCATATTTTTCAATCAGGTGCCGCTCTTCTTTTTCATAATCCCTGAGTGAAATAAAGACAACATCTTCCGGTAAAACCTTTGGATTGATTTTCCCGACATTCTTCAGGAACTCCCAATGTTTTTTTGTTTCCGGATCAAGTTCATGCACACCACATTCTTCATTGTCCTTGCCGATAGTAGCTGCCATCGGCATACCATGTACATTACCTGAAGGTGTCGTGTAGGGAGTATGAAGGTCTGCATGTGCATCAATCCAGATCACACCTAAGCGGCTTTTTGGTTTTGCCATTTTTATACCGGCAATGGTGGCGCCGGAAGTGCTGTGGTCGCCACTAAGGACAACCGGGAAGAAATTATTCTTCATAGCATCGCACATCGCTTTACTCAACCTGTCATATATAGAGGCAATACCTTTTATCCGTTTTGCATAAGGAGATTCAATTGGCTCATATAAAAGTTTATTTTCAGTAGTGATCTTCTCTGAAGGGAAATGAATAAAAAAATTACTCATAAAGTCCAGAGCGGCAATTTTAATAGCTTCTATCCCCAGGCTGGCGCCACGGGTGCCGGCACCAATCTCAGAAGGGACTTCAATTATTTTAATATTCTTCATAAAAACAATCGTTAAATAAAAAATTACGGTAAAGTGACCGGTAAAAATAAATGGGCAGTAAATATGGGAATGCTATGCGATCAATCCGGTATATAGAAATTAGCCGGCAATGATTGTTCGGCAAATGAAAATATCCGGTTTAATTTATTGAACAGGCAATACATATAGCAATGCAATAAAGATAGCTATTTGTTTTCGTGCCGTCAAGTAAATAAGGAAAACAGTGAATTAACTATTCATGCAAAGCCAGAACAGGGATAGAACTATGATAAGCTAATTTCTTGGTATGACTTTTTACAAAAAGTTTGGAAAAAAGTTTTTGACCTTTATGAATGACAATGATCAGCTCTACTTTTTTATCATGTGCAAACTGGTTGATGGCTTCATCCACATCTTCCAATCCTAGAAAATAAAACTCGGGGCGAAAATCACTGAACATTTCTTTCAGCTTTGCCTTTTCTTCCTGGTATTCATCTGTCAAGGCAACATAATGTTCACTATCAACATTCATGATATGCAGGTTAGGCCTGAAGGTTTTCAAAACCTTCTTAATGGGAACAGAAGGAGTGGAGTAATGAACATTTTTAAAGTCAGATGTAAGTAATACATTTTTTATATCAATGTAGGTCGCTTCGGCTGGGATAATCAAAACAGGGCAAACTTTCTGTTGAACCATTTTCAATGTATTGCTACCGAAGAATGTTTGTCCCAAATGAGAACGGCCGGTTATACCAATAATAATAAGATCTGCCTGCTGGTGACGGGCCAGTTTATCAAGTTCTGCAATAAAATCAGAACCTTCCTCTGCCAAAAGGGTCATCTTCACTATACCAATGGTCATCAGTTCTTCTTTAAGGGTTTCTAAGCGCTGATTCGCTTCAGCAGATTGGCCAGGTTTCTCGTAAACATGATGCAAAATCATATTTACACCATAATGTCCTGTCAAAAGGCGCACAGCATACCTGGCGGCATTTATAGAAGTGTCTGAGAAATCAACGGGGACTATCACTGTTTGCATAACTTGTTTTTTAACTCGATCAAATCAAATAGCCGGCAAATGTACGAAGAAATCAAGCTTGCAGGAAACAGCAACATCAAATAAAAGCTAACTATTCATGGGCCGCCAGTATAGGGATATGACTATGATAAGCCAGCCGTTTTGTATGTGAGCTCTTGAAAAGCGATGTGGAATTGCTCTGATGCTTTGGGATGGTGATCAAAATATCAATTTTATAATCTGTCACAAAATTATCAACTGCAGTATAGAAATCATTCATCGTCAAAAAATAGAACTCAGTATCATATTTGCTGAACATCTTTTTCATTTTTTCTTTCTCCTGTTGCATTTCATCAGGTATAGAAATATAAATGTCCTTATTAACATTAAAAATGTGCAACTTAGGATTAAAAATCTCCAAAACAGAACTGATGAGGTCTGACGGTGTGGTTTCCTCCACGTTTTTAAAATCCGAAGCAAAAGCAACGTTGTTGATACCATTATAGCTTGCATCTGGTGGAATGATCATTACGGGGTAAAGATTCTTATCCACCAATCTAAGTGTATTACTGCCGAACATTACTTGCCGGATCGCAGACTTACCGGTTATTCCCATTACAATCAAAGTTGCCCGGATAGTATGAGCAAGTCTTGCAATATTATCAATGAGATCGCCACCCATTTCTGCCTCACATTCAACCTTCTTTACACCGGCCCTTAAAAATTCCTGGCGAAGGCTTTCCTGGTAGTTGGCGGATACGTCATGGTCGTCTGGACTCTCATAATTGTGATACAAAATGGCCACTGCGTCATCTTTATCAGCAAGCATTTGTGCTGTATAACGGGCAGCATTTAAAGATGTTTCAGAAAAATCTACAGGAATAATTACACGATGCATAGTTGTTGGTTTGATTCAATAAGTTTAAAGTTAATGAATCAAAAATGATTTTTCCAACAGAACTTGCTGACAGTATGTGTATTGAAAAATTAATCGTACAATAAAAAAGAAATATTGCTTTGGCTACCAAAAGTTCACAATGAGTTAATATATAGATTCAAAAGTTTGTTGCTGCATCAGTCTTGAGAAACTCAGATTCTTTCCACAAATAGAGACAAGTTTTTGAAGGTATTCTTTAAAGATGGCAGACTTGAAATGATGATTGGCGATAGCTTCCTTTTTAAAACTCTTGATATGCACAAAACAGGTTTCGCTGTCATTTGTTTCATAACATTGGCTACGCATACCCCCGGGGCCATTTTTCTGAAGTGCAGTAAAATAAAGGTTGATGATCTTTTGTATTGATTGCCGCTGGTCATCCGGAACAGTAAAAGACATGATATATCTTACCATAAATCATTTGTTTAGGTTTATTACAGCCGGTATATTAATGGCATTTCAAAAAAAGAAAATGCTGCTTCATCTTTATGAATGCAGCATTTAATTGGATGAGTGGTAATAAGAAACTATTATTGTGCCGAACCGGTTTTAAGATTGTCTAATCGTATAACCGAATTAGAGTTATCTGTAACAAGTTTTGATTCAATGAACATCTTTTTCATTAATTCTGAGTCATGCTTATAAACATCATCCCTAAAGTTCAGCAACCCTTCATGATCCACCCAGGCAGTATAATAAATGATAAAGACAGGAATTGATTCTTTTAATTTTACTCCTTTTTCTGTTTTCTGGTTCATTGCAGAAACGATCTTTTCTTTAGGCCATTCGGGATCGTTCCTAAGTAGCCATTCTGCCATTTTTTGCGGCTCACTTAATCGTATGCACCCATGACTGAAAGCCCTTTTATCCTGGCCAAATAGACTCTTGGAAGGTGTATCATGAAAATACATATTGAAACTGTTGGGAAATATGAATTTCACTTTTCCCAACGCATTGCCTGGCCCGGGCCTTTGTCTTATTCCTGAACCAACCCTTTCCATATTAATTCTTGCCAGATAATTGTGGTTTCGGGCAATAGCAGGATTTATCTCATTCTTAATAATACTTTGGGGAACATTCCAGTACGGGCTGAAATAAATCTGGTTCAAATCGCCATTAAACATCATGGTGTTATTACCTACTTTACCAACCACGACAACCATATCAAAAACCAGTTCTTTACCGTCATACACATGCAGCATGAACTCAGGGAGATTAACAATGATCAGGTTGCCTTTTGGTTTTTGGGGAAGCCAACGCATCCTGTCCATGTTCACCAGTATTTCCTTTAATCTTTTAGATGCAGGGACATTCATGTCCTTGATCAGCGAATTACCAATCTCACCCGTTCGTTTGTAACCATGTCTTTTTTGAAACCTTTTAACGGCTGTTTCTAATGCAGCTGTAAACACCTGTGAACTATCCGTACCCGGCATATCATATGTCATCTGCAGCCTCTTTTTTACTGATGCAATAACAGGCAGGCTATCGCCTTTTTTCAAGTTACCTTTAATAGATGGTATCACTGACCACCCACCGGCTTTAGTTATATCAAGATATAATTGAAGATTATTCTTCAGGCCTGCATACATATCATTTACCTGTTCATAATATTTATCATCATTGTGCTTTTTATTAAGTAGAGAATCAGCCATGAAAACCGGATCCATCTTTTTTATTGGAATGAATTTTTCCTGTTCTTTTCTTTTTACAAAGCCCTTTTCATATGTACTGTTGATAAATCGGATAAAATGCTCCGTAAACCCAAATTCTGTCTCCCTGATAAGAGAATCCTTTGCATTAGCCGTCAATTTTTCCTGGTTCAGGTAACGTTCGGCTTGTTTGTAAAATTCACTGTTTATAAGAGAAGTATCCTTTAAATGAGTAACTGCATAATCATATTGGTTCCAGAAAAAACGGGCAGACTCAGTCAATCCATCAGAAGAAAACCAGGCATAGAAATAATTACGGGCATTATAAAAACTGCGGATACGTAAAGATATCTTCTTATCTCCCAGGTTTCTCCTTTCGATGTATCTCTCCATGGCAAGGCTGTCAAGACTCAAATCATTATATGAATTTTCTTTTGTAACGCTGAAGTCCCTGTCAGTTACTTTCTTGCCTTTACCGGTTTTTTCTATCGGCGCATCTACATCAATACCCTGGACTGTATCATCCTTTTTTTCTTCTTTTGTAGATGAGTTTTTACAACTAAAAAATATACTTGTTGAAAGGAAAATTAAAAGCAGTTTGTATTTCATGCAGTAAAGGTTTAGTGGTTGAACTTGTAAGCTGGTTGGTATAAAAATACGACTTGAAAATTTACCTTGCTATAAGGTCTATGATATGTTGAAAACAGGCTAAAAACAGTAAGTCCCACTGTAGAAACAGCAGGACTTATGTAATGGTTCTGATTAAGCTTTTACCGGATTTATCCCGGGTAATATTTTATTG
>CAYVSH010000052.1:0-20183 GCA_964453625.1 uncultured Chitinophaga sp. | reverse complement strand
AGATGTGAGGGCCTTTCAGGTGGATAATCAGGTAAGCTATGGCGGTACCCGGCAATCTATGCGGTTTGAAGTTCCGGATGCCAACAGTCCAAACGGATCTTATGCCGGAGGCGTTTTTTTTAGTAAAACCGGAAGAGATCTTTCCGGATACAACGCTTTAACCTTTTATATTAAAGCAAGCCAGGCGGCTACAATAGGAGTTGTTGGTTTTGGAAATGATTTGGGAGAGAATAAATACCTGGTAACTAAAAATAACCTACCTGTAACCAGTAATTGGAAAAAAGTAATTATTCCAATTCCAGATCCTTCAAAATTGAAAATGGAGAAAGGGCTTTTTTACTACAGTACCGGTCCTGAAAACGGAAGAGGATATACATTCTGGATTGACGAAGTGCGGTTTGAAAAACTGGAAACCTTGGGTACTGCTACAGCAAAAATTTTAAATGGTGTAGACAGACAGCAGATTTCTTATGTAGGTGTTAGTACAACAATTGACGGGTATTCGGCAACGTATAATATGCCAACAGGTGTAAATGAAACATTATCGGTTTCTCCTTACTATTTTAAATTTATAAATTCTAACTCAGCAGTTGCTTCTGTAAGTGATAACGGAGTTGTTAGTACAATAGGCAGCGGAACAACAAAAATTACTGCTACGTTAGATACCATACAAGCTGCCGGTAGCCTGACACTAAATTCATCTGGGAATTATGTAAATGCACCTACTCCAACAAAAGATCCGGCGAATGTGATTTCTGTTTTTAGTGATGCATACACCAATATTAATGTTGATTATTATAACGGATATTGGGCTCCTTTTCAAACAACACAGTCTGCCGACTTTCAGGTTGGTAATGATAAAGTTTTAAACTATACCAATTTTAATTTTGTAGGTATACAGGTTACTTCACCTACAGTAAGTATAGCCTCAAAGGCATTTTTACATACGGATATTTATATTCCCGGCACTTTAAATCCAGGAGCTTCATTCCAGGTACAGGTGGTTGATTTTGGTGCAAACGGAACACCCGGGGGAGGTGATGATGCAGTAGGATCAATAACCTACACAGCACCAACATTAACAGGCAGCAACTGGGTATCTCTGGATATTCCACTTTCAAGTTTAGCCGGTCTTACTACCAGGGGTCATTTTGGCCAGATCATTTTCGTAGGAAATAATATCTCTAACTTCTTTGCAGATAATATTTATTTCTGGAGTAATCCCGTAGTTCCTGCTACTCCTGCTCCAACACCAACCCGTCCGGCAGCAAACGTTCTTTCAGTATTCAGCGATAGCTACTCCAATATACCTGGAAGTGACTTTTTCCCGAATTGGGGTCAATCAACCATAGTCACTCAAACACCTATCTCAGGGAATAATACACTTCGGTATGCAAACTTTAATTATCAGGGTTTACAGTTAGCCGCCAATCAAAACTTATCAACCTATCAGTATTTACACCTTGATTATTATAGTGCAAATGCCGGTACTTTGAATGTGTACCTGATTTGTCCTCCTGGTTCTCCGGGCGGCCAGGCTCCTTGGGAAAAAGCATTTAGTCTTCCTGTACCAACAGCCGGTTGGAATAGTATTGATATACCTCTTTCACACTTTACACCACAAGTTGCTTTGAATAATGTGTTTCAGTTTAAGTTTGATGGTGGTACAGGAAGCGATATTTTCCTGGATAATATATATTTCTGGAGAATACCTACGGTGCCAACTGTTGCAGCACCAACCCCAACATACCCGGCTGGAAATGTAATTTCAATTTATAGTGATGCTTATACCAATGTGCCAGGTAGTGATTATAATCCTAACTGGGGACAGGCTACAATAGTTACACAACCACAGATTGCCGGAAATAATACATTGCTATATACAAATCTTAATTATCAGGGGTTACAATTTGGAAGTAATCAGAATGTTTCGGGAAAAACATTTTTGCACTTAGACTTTTATTCCGGGAATTCAACCGCATTGAATATTTATCTGATTTGTCCTCCCGGTTCACCTGGCGGACAGGCTCCATGGGAAAAGGCATATGCTTTAACGGTACCAACAGCAAATGGTTGGAACAGTGTTGATATACCTCTTTCTCATTTTACTCCACAGGTTGCCTTGAATAATGTATTTCAAATAAAATTTGATGGAAACGGAACCATCTATTTAGATAATATCTTATTCAGGTAATTCAATAACCAATAAAATTTTAATTATGCAAGTATCAATATATAAAAGAGCATTACACTTTTTATCAATATCAGGAGTTTGCTCAGTCGCAATATTTATGCTCAGCTCTTGCACAAGGGATGCTGTGCAAACATTACCTGAAAGAAGTTGGGAATTAGTTTGGAGTGATGAATTTAATGGAGCTGCTGGTACAGCACCTGATAATACAAAGTGGGCATTCGATATTGGTGGAGGCGGATGGGGGAATAACGAACTTCAAACCTATACCACTAGTTCAAATAATATAAAGCAAGACGGTAATGGTAAATTGGTAATTACCGCAATTAGCGGACCCTCAGGTTTTACCAGTGCCAGAATTAAAACAAAAGGTAAATTTTCACAAACCTATGGACGTTTTGAAGCAAGAATTAAAACGCCAACGGGTCCGGGTATATGGCCTGCATTTTGGATGCTGGGGGCAAATATTGATACTAAACCATGGCCACAATGTGGTGAAATAGACATCATGGAACAAAGAGGCCAGGAACCCCATATTACTCACGGCACCTTACATGGTCCGGGTTATTCTGGTGGAAATTCAATAGGTAAAGCTTATGCTTTATCAGCTGGCAGATTTGATACGGATTATCATATTTACGCAGTAGAATGGGGTGAAGACTATGTCGATTTTTTTGTAGATAATTATTTATATCAAAGAAGAACTCCAACTGATGTTACAGGTCAATGGGTTTTTAACCAACCATTCTTCTTACTATTAAATATAGCTGTAGGTGGCAACTTTGTCGGCTTTCCTACTACGGGTACACCTTTTCCTCAATCTATGTTTATAGATTATGTAAAGGTGTATAAACAGAAATAAAATCAGTAATAAATGAACCTGTCAGATAAAATTATTTGACAGGTTTATTTTCATTTTAATTTGATTCGTTTTCCCTGTTTATTTTAATTTATATTAATTGCCAGCCAGCTTAATGAATAGTCTTTTAACCAAAACGAGTGATAGCAATAAAAAGGAAACTCTTGTTACGATAAAAAGGGGTAATGAGGTTTTTTATAAAATAGAAGATGTAAACAAGATGCGGCCCTTTTTTATGAGTATCGTAAGCGACTCAAACCATTGGATGTTTGTTTCAAGCAATGGAGGAATAACGGCCGGAAGAAAGAATGCAGAATATGCTTTGTTTCCTTATTATACAGATGATAAAATAACAGAGTCCGCTGAGAATACCGGTTGTAAAACAATAATCCGTATAAATGATAATGATCAGCAAATTGTTTGGGAGCCATTTTCTGTAAGAAGTGAAGTACTTTTTAATTGCCAAAGAAATGTGTATAAGAACAGGTACGGCAACAAAATCATATTTGAAGAAATTAACCATCGCCTTGCCCTCACATTTTATTATGAATGGAATAACAGCAATCTCTATGGTTTTGTTAGAAAAGCAGGTATCATTAACCATGCTCAGTCTGAAGTAGCCGTTGAAATAATTGATGGTTTACAAAATGTTTTACCTTATGGTGTAGATAGTAATCTGCAAACTACAACCAGTAATCTGGCTGATGCCTATAAAAGAACAGAGTTGTTAGGAGCTTCAGGATTGGGAATTTTTGCTTTGAGTGCTATCATAGTAGATAAAGCTGAACCAAGTGAAGCATTGAAAGCAAATACAGTATGGTCTGTAGGATTACCGAATCCGAAATATTTATTATCCACTAATCAGCTTCATTCTTTTAGAAATGGTGAAAAAATATTTCAAGAAGAAGATGTAAAAGGAGAGAAAGGAGCATACTTTATAAATGCAAACCTGAGTATTCCACCGCAGCAAGAAAAAAAATGGCAGATTGTAGCTAATGTAAACCAAAGCCAGGCAAATATCATTAAACTTGATAGTGATATTAAAAACAAGAATAACCTGATAAAGGAAGTACTTGCAGATGTTGAAATCGGAACAAAAAATTTAGTGGCACTAACTGCTTCGGCTGACGGGTTACAGGCAAGTGCCGATCAATTAGGAAATACCAGGCATTTTTCAAATACATTATTTAATATAATGCGGGGAGGTATTTTTGATGATGGTTATTTGATAAACAAAAGTGATTTTGAAAAATACTTGTTACAAGCAAACAAACAGGTATTTGTAAATAATCAGAAGATATTAAAATCCCTAAGTGCCGAATTTTCTGTTTTCACACTTAAAGAAGTAGCTGCAAAAACTGGTGATGCTGACTTTATTCGTTTAGCTACAGAATATCTACCTCTCAAATTCAGCCGCAGACACGGAGACCCAAGCAGGCCTTGGAATAAATTTACCATCAATACAAGAAGCGAAATAGACGGTTCAAAGATTTTGGATTATGAAGGTAATTGGAGGGATATTTTTCAAAATTGGGAAGCCCTTGCATTTTCATACCCGGCTTTTATAGAAGGTATGATTTTGAAATTCCTTAATGCATCTACTTTTGATGGTTATAATCCATACCGGGTTACTAAAGATGGGTTTGATTGGGAAACAATAGAACCGGATAATCCATGGAGCTACATAGGTTATTGGGGAGATCACCAGGTTATTTACCTACTGAAGTTCCTTGAGTTTGCGAATGAAAGGTACCCTGAAATGTTGACTTCATTTATCGATAAAGAAATTTTTGTTTATGCCAATGTTCCGTATACAATAAGAAACTATAGCCAAATAGTAGCTGATCCAAAAAACACAATAGATTTCAATCATAAAGCCGATGACCTCCTGCAAAAACGAAAGCAACAAATTGGTGCTGATGGATCTTTACTGACCAATACAAAGGATGAAATATATAAAGTAAGCTTTACTGAGAAATTATTGGCCATGTTGCTGGCAAAGCTCACTAATCTTGTACCCGGCGGCGGCATATGGATGAATACCCAACGGCCTGAATGGAATGATGCCAACAATGCTTTGGTAGGAAACGGCCTTTCAATGGTTACACTTTGTTACCTCAGAAGATTCCTGGTTTTTATCAAATCCGTATACGAAACAAACAATGATTCAAAAATTAATTTATCAATTGAGCTTAGTAACTATTTGCATACTGTTGTTTCCATTTTCGAGGTTTATGCCGGTACTTTCCCTGCTGAATTAAGTGGCCGGCAAAAGAAAAAAATGCAGGATGAATTAGGGGAAGCAAGTAGCCAGTACAGGCAACTAATTTATGAGAATCAATTTTCCGGATCGAAATCAACTGTAGATCTAAATACAATTTCCAGCTTGATCAATTGTGCATTGTTATTTACAGACCAATCAATAAAAATCAACAAAAGGGAAGATGGTTTATATCACACATATAATTTGCTTAATTATGATACAGGGGAATTGAGAATTTCGTACCTGGATGAAATGCTGGAAGGCCAGGTTGCAGTGTTGAGTAGTGGTTATCTTACTGCAGGTGAAAGTGTATATCTTTTAGATGCTTTAAGAAAGAGTTGCCTCTATCGTCCTGATCAGTTTAGTTATATTTTATATCCAAATAAAGAATTGCCCCTGTTTCTGCAGAAGAACAATGTACCTGCCGAGGAGGTTGAATCGAATCCTTTACTGCTGGCCTTTCTGGCTGATGGAGGTGCAGGAATCATTGAGAAAGATGTACTTGGCGGATATCATTTTTATGGAAACATACGTAATGCAAATGATTTAAAAGAAGCAGTAAAAAAATCAGATCTGAAATACGAATCGTTAATTCACCAACACTCTGCTTCTGTGTTGAACTTATTTGAGTCTGTATTTAATCATAAAGCATTTACTGGCAGGTCAGGTACTTTCTTTGCATTTGAGGGATTAGGGTCTATCTACTGGCACATGGTTTCAAAACTACTACTCGCTGTTCAGGAAACTTGTTTTTTAGCAGTAAGATCAAATACGAATAAAGAAACATTACAAAATCTATTTGATCATTTTCATGAAATAAAAGAGGGAATTGGTGTTCATAAATCACCCTCATTATATGGTGCATTTCCCACCGACCCTTATTCCCACACACCATTTGGAAAAGGAGCACAACAACCTGGAATGACAGGTCAGGTAAAGGAAGATATTATAAGCCGTTTTGGAGAGCTCGGGGTGTATGTAGATAAAGGGCAACTATATTTTAATCCTTACTTATTGAAAAAAGAAGAGTTTTTACAAAAAGAGCAAGAAGTTGTTATTGATAATTTAAGTAAACAGCAGCAAAAAGTGGTATTGGAAAAAGACACTTTATTATTCACTTACTGTCAGGTGCCTGTAATATACGAGTTGAATAAAAATGCCGGACTAATTGTTAAATATACGAATGGTAATACGAGGAATGCAAATGACCCAACTGCTGTATTAACAGTTCAGGAAACAGAAAATCTTTTCAGTCGTAAAGGTAATATTGAATTCATCCGGGTGGCTATTCAGCCATCACGACTATTGTAGTATTGAAATAATTGACATAACTATAATCAGGGAATGACCAGAAAAATTATTGCCATATTGATATTTATAAAAATGTACAATCCTATTGCAGCTCAGCATACTGGTAATACCGTTGAAATTTTTGAAACCTCTGCAGCGGGCCGAAAAATGGAGCAGATCAACCCATCGATACCGGTCGATAGCTCAATAATTATCTCATTAGATCTAAATAAAAAATACCAGCATATAACAGGTTTTGGCGGTTCCTTTACTGAAGCTTCTGCTTATCTTCTTAATAAATTAAGTAAAGCCAACCGGGATAAGATACTTGATGCTTATTTCAGCAAGGGAGGAGCAAACTACTCCCTCACAAGAACACATATAAACAGTTGTGACTTTTCATTAAAAAACTATGCATATGCAAACACACCTGGTGATAAAAAACTCGAAAACTTTAACATAGAAGAAGATAGAAATGATTTGATTCCTATGATTAAAGATGCCATGCAGATTTCAAAAGATGGATTTAAAATCATTGCTTCACCGTGGACCGCCCCACCCTGGATGAAAGACAATAATGACTGGCGTGGTGGTAAGCTTTTACCGGAATACAGACAAACATGGGCTTTGTATTTTGAAAAATACATTCGGGAATATCAAAAAGAAGGTATCTATATATGGGGTGTTACAGTAGAAAATGAACCGTTGGGGAACGATAAAAACTGGGAAAGTATGCATTTTACTCCCGAAGAAATGACCGATTTTGTAAAAGATTATTTAGGACCTCATTTAGAAAAAAACGGATTATCGCAAATTAAAATTTTAGGATACGACCAAAACCGTGGTGATGAACTTGAGAAATGGGCCTCAGTAATGTTTGCTGATCGCAAATCTTCAAAATACTTCGCAGGAACTGCAGTACACTGGTATGCCAGCACCTATGACGTTTTTCAGCATTCTTTAGAATTTACTCATCAGCTTGCTCCAAACAAATACTTAATTAATACTGAAGCTTGTGTTGATGCCGAAGTACCCAAATGGAAAGATGATAACTGGTATTGGAGCAAAGAGGCTACAGACTGGGGTTGGGATTGGGCAAGTGAAAAAGAAAAATACCTCCATCCGAAATATGTTCCGGTTTTTCGTTATGCAGGTGATATTATTGGTTGTTTGAATAATTATGTAGATGGATGGATAGACTGGAACATGGTTTTAAATAAGCAGGGTGGCCCCAATTGGTTTAAAAACTGGTGTACAGCACCTGTAATTGTGGATGAAGAAAATGATGAAGTGTACTTTACGCCGTTATATTACACGATGGTTCACTTCAGCAGGTTTATTCGTCCCGGTGCAGTACGAATTGGTTTTGAAAATCCTGATCATGAACTGCAGGTTACAGCAGCACAAAATCCAGATGGGTCAGTTGTTGCAGTATTATTTAATCCAACAGAAAATGAAAAACACATAAGGCTACTAATAAATACGAAAAGTATAAACTTTTTAATCAGTGCAAAAGCTATTCAGACTATAGAATTAAAAAACTAAAACGATTGCTATGAGTAAATATCAAACCAGTGCAAAAGACAGGATACCATTAGGTCAAAAAATGGCATTTGGTGCAGGGCATTTAGTGAATAACCTGCTTCCGGGTTCACTGGGTGTATTCAGCTTTTTTTTATTAACTGCATTTGGTATGGATCCTTTTCTGGCAGGTTTACTAGGTGGTCTTCCCAGAATTTATGATGCGATCACCGATCCCATTATGGGCTTTATATCTGATAACACTAATTCAAGATGGGGTAGAAGAAGACCCTACATATTTGCCGGTGCCATTTTATGTGGTATTTTATTCGCAGTACTATGGCAATTAAACCCGGATAATACACAGATGTATAATTTCTGGTATTTCCTTATTTTATCTTTAGTGTACTTAACAGCCAATACAATATTCTCAACGCCATTGATTGGCCTTGGTTATGAAATGTCGTCAGATTATAATGAACGAACCAGGCTCATGGCAATGTCACAAACAATCGGGCAGTTTGCCTGGATGATTGTACCATGGTTTTGGGTAATAATCGCTGACCCTTCTATCTTCTCTACTCAGGCAGAAGGCGTAAGAAAACTATCAATTATAGTTGGGGCCATCTGTATTGCTCTGGGTGTTTTACCAGCTATTTTTTGCAAAGAAATTGACCAAACACATTTAGAAAACAGAGCACAGCTTTCTATGAAAAATATATTGGCTAACCTCAAAGAACTTTTCAGGAATATTGTGAAGATTACAAAGAACAGACCCTTTATGAGGCTATGCGGCGCCACCTTTTTAGTTTTTAACGGTTTTCAAATGGTAGCATCGTTTAGTTTTTTTATAATTGTTTTTTATTTGTTTAAAGGAGACTATGGTGCAGCAGGCACATGGCCTGCATGGTTTAGTACGGTTAGTGCATTTGCCACCGCCTTTTTGATCATACCTATTGTTTCATATATGTCTACCCGGCTGGGAAAGAGAAACGCATTTATTATTTCCACAATGCTGTCAATCATTGGCTATATTTTAAAATGGTGGGGATTTGAGCCGGGAAATCCATGGCTGATGTTTATGCCCATACCACTCATAGCTTTTGGTATAGGAGGATTATTTACACTTATGATGAGTATGACCGCCGATGTATGCGACCTTGATGAATTGAGAAACGGGATGCCAAGAAAAGAAGGAACTTTTGGTGCAATATATTGGTGGATGGTAAAATTAGGACAGGCTTTGGCATTAGTAACGGGTGGATTAGTATTGAAACTTGTTGGATTTAATCAGAATGAAGCAATACAATCAGCAGATACCATTGCCAAACTTCGTTTAGCTGATATTATAATTCCTGCAGTAACAGCCGCATTAGCTATTTGGGTAATGTGGAAATATGATTTGAATGAAGAAAAAGCTAGAGAGATAAAAGAAGAGTTAGTGAAAAGAAGAGGTGAACTCTAATAAAAGATAAAACTATTTTATATGTCATTCAGAAATGAGAATATTCTTTCAATTAAAGCAGAGCCCGGTAATAACTATGTATCTGGTAAATCTGAAACGGAACTGAACGATTTATTTGCCCAAATTCTAAAAAATGGAATGCATGGATTATGTTTTAGCTTATATGAAGACGGGCAAAAACCTGGCGATATAATTTCAGAACAACAAGTTAGAAGACGAATGCAAATAATAAAGCCCTACACTAAGTGGGTTCGTTCATTTTCCTGTACAGAAGGTAATGAATGGATCCCCAAAGTGGCTAAAGAAATGGGTATTAAAACACTAGTAGGTGCATGGCTTGGAAATGATGATGAAATAAACCAGCGGGAAATAGATGGATTGATCAAACTGGCAAAAGAAGGTTTTGTGGATATTGCTGCAGTAGGTAATGAAGTGATGTATCGTAAAGATTTATCTGAGGAAGAGTTGATTGATTTCATTAAAAAAGTAAAATCAGAAATTCCGCATATTCCTGTTGGGTATGTTGATGCTTATTATGAGTTTTCTCATCGTCCGGCTATTACAACATTGTGCGATGTTATACTTTGTAACTGTTACCCTTTTTGGGAGGGCTGTCCGATAGATAACTCCCTTAACTATATGAAGCATATGTATCATCAGGCAAAGGCAGCAGGTAATGGGAAAAAAGTTATTATCACAGAAACAGGGTGGCCAAGTAAGGGTGAAAGCCTTAAGGGTGCTGTGCCATCAGAAAAAAGTGCAAGAGATTATTTTATTGATACACAACTATGGTCATCAGATGAAGATATTCCGATCTTCTATTTTTCTTCTTTTGATGAATCATGGAAAGTAGGGGCAGAAGGAATCGTAGGTGCTTATTGGGGCATTTGGGATAAAAATGAAAAATTAAAATATTAAAAGTGAATTTATTTGACCAACTGAATTTGCAACCTGCAAGAGCTATTTGTTATTCTGGCTTCAGGAAGGGACAACAACCGGGCTTAAAATATCCTTCCTATGATGAAGTAAAAGAGGATTTGCTGTTATTACAACATCATTGGAAGTATTTACGGCTTTATGATTGTGATGAACATGCAAGAACTGTATTGGATGTTATTCGCAAAGAGAAGTTAGATTTTAAACTAATGATGGGGGCATATATCGAAGCCGAGATGAACAACTTTGGGTGTCCATGGGGAGGTGGTATTTATAATGAGGAACAATTGGAAGAAAACAGGAAGAATAACGATGAAAAAACAGAAAGACTTATAAATTGGGCAAACCAATTTCCCGATATCATTTTTTCACTATCTGTAGGTAATGAAGCATGTGTAGACTGGTCAGGTAATTATGTGCCGGTGAACAGGGTTATAGAGTTTGCAAAAAAAGTTAAACTTCATGCAAAACAACCTGTAACTTTTTGTGAGAATTATGTACCATGGTTAAATAAACTAAAGCCGCTTGCTGAAGTATTGGATTTTATTTCCATACATACTTACCCTGTTTGGGAATACAAGCATATTCATGAAGCCATCGAATACACCCGGGAAAATTATAATGCAGTTGTAAGCCAGCATCCCGGCAAGCCGGTTGTAATTACAGAGGCAGGTTGGGCAACCAACTCAAATGGCAGAGGTATTCATCCGGAACATGTAAATGAAGAAAATCAAAAAATTTATTTTGAAGACCTGATGCAGTGGTCAGAAAATGAAGATGTACCTGTTTTCTTTTTTGAAGCATTTGATGAACCCTGGAAAGGATCTTCACATCCGCTAGAACCTGAAAAACATTGGGGTGTCTTTAAAAGCGACAGAACACCAAAACTGGTATTCAACAGTAGTGAAATTTTTCGATAATTATAAACAGCACAGCGCTGAAAGTGGTAGTCCCGACAGGAATCGAACCTGTATCAAAAGTTTAGGAAACTTCTATTCTATCCATTGAACTACGGGACCATCCTCAATTTTTATTTGAGTTTGCAAATATAGGAAACCGCACATGTTTTCGTAAGTTACAGCGTCAAAAATCAAACCTTCCAACTGTTGAATGAAATAGAGCTGATACAAGGTCTTCGCAATAGCGATGAAGCTGCATTTCAGTATTTGGTGAAAACATACCAGGACCTTGTTTTCAATACTTCAATCGGAATTGTACAAAATGCAGAAGATGCAGAGGATGTGGCGCAGGAAGTGTTTATCCAGGTTTATCGGTCTATTCACAATTTTAAAGGAGAATCTAAGCTTTCTACCTGGTTATATCGTATCGCCACCACAAGGTCATTGGATCTATTAAGAAGCAAAAAGAGCAAGAAACGCTTTGGCTATATGCAGCGTCTTTTTGGCGACGGGAATGAGCCATTACATGAATTACCTGATTTTAATCATCCCGGAGTGGCAATGGACAGAAAGGAAAATGCGGCAAAATTGTTTAAAGCAATTGCCAAATTACCGGAGAACCAAAAAATCGCTTTTACATTACATAAATTGGAAGATCTTAGTTATCAGGAAGTTAGCGAAGTGATGCAAACCTCTGTGCCAGCTGTAGAATCGCTGATGCACAGGGCTAAACAAAACCTTAGGAAAATACTTGAAAAAGAAACCGGCTGATTATATTGAGGTCGAAAGTTTTGAAACGTACTGACGTCAAAAACAATGTATCATGAATAAAGACAGAAATACCCGCATTGAAGAAATCTTAAACAGCCTTGACAACACACAAAGGGCTGCAGCTCCTGATTTCTTTTATACCCGCCTGAAAGCCAGGATGGAGTCAGAATTACTTACTAAATCCCGAAAGCCGGTCTTTCTTCGCCCTGCTTACATTCTTGGAGCATTGTTCCTTGTATTAGCTGTTAATGCAGCAGTAATTTTAAAAGGAAACACACCAAATACAATAGAAACAGTCTCTTCAGATACTGATGTAATCCAGTCCATAGCGGCTGAATACCGTATCAATACGAGTCTCACTTATGAGATCAACCAATAATAAAAATGAAAAATTCTACTAATAAGTTTCTGACGATTGCGGTTGTTATTCTTTTAATTGCCAATATAGCATTGGTAGCTTTTATGGTGATGGGAAAAAATAAAAAGCCCCATTCAGGCTCTGGCGGTAAATCTCCAATTGATAAAATGGTGAATGAACTGGGAATGGATGATACTCAGAAAAAAGAATTTGAAAGCTTAAGAAAAGCACATTTTGCTACTATCCGCCCATTGTTTGACTCAATCCGTGCAACAAGACAATCTTTATTTAACCTGATAAAAGAGGAAACTATAAATGATAGTCTTGTTACAGTTTATACCAATAAAATTGCTGAACGGCAAATAATGGCTGATAAATTAACAGTCAATCATTTTCGTCAGATCAGAAAAATGTTTACAGGCGATAATCTGAAGAAGTTTGATGAAATGGTTCAAAAAATGCTGCAACGAGGCAAAAGAGATTCTGCCAATAAGAAAGAGAAATAGTATTTGTTTTCTCAGGAATATATCCTTTCAATAGCATCCCTGTATTTTTCCATTACTACTTTTCTCTTTAATGACATTTTTGGGGTTAACTCTCCCGTATCTACACTCCATTCATTCGGCAGCAGTTCAAATTTTTTCACTTGTTCCACATGGTTGAAAAACTTATTAAAGCTTTCAACTAATTCTTTGAACATTTCATGTACCGTCGGATTATGTAACATTTCTTCATTGCTCATTTCAGGCAACCCATTTTTATGTGCCCAGTCTTTCAGGTTGGGGAATGAAGGAACTATCAATGCACTTACGAACTTTCTGTCGGCACCGACCAGCATTACTTGTTCTATAAAAGGTGATTCTTTCAGTTTATTTTCAATGGCAAGGGGCGCCACATATTTCCCACCGCTGGTTTTAAACAGTTCTTTTTTTCGGTCGGTGATTTTAAGGAAATTGTTTGCATCAAGTGTTCCAATATCACCGGTGTGGTACCATCCATCCGTTATATCCTGTGCTGTCAGGTCAGGTCGTTTATAATACCCCATCATTACATTCGGTCCTTTGCACAATATCTCTCCGTCTTCAGCGATTTTTACTTCCACACCACTGATAAGCGGACCAACCGTTCCGAATTTTCTTCCACTTTCTTCAAAACGGTTAACTGATATAACCGGGGATGTTTCTGTAAGGCCATACCCTTCCATAATTGGAATCCGGGCTGCCGTAAAAATTCGTATTAAACGAACCTGGCAGGCTGCCCCGCCGGTAACGATGCAAACGATATTACCTCCCAAACCCTCTCTCCATTTACTAAAGATGAGTTTATTGGCGATTGACAATTTTAAATTATACCAGAACCCGAGGTTTTTATTGATCTCAAATTTTTCTGCCAGGTCATGTGCCCAGAAAAATAATTTTCTTTTTATACCAGTCAGCTCATTTCCTTTTTGCATGATCTTGTCATACACTTTTTCAAGTAATCTTGGAACTGTAGTAAAAAGATGTGGCTTCACTTCTTTCAGGTTTTCACCAATTGTTTCAAGGCTTTCTGCATAATAGATAGAAGTACCCCTGAATAAATACAGGTAGGTTACCATTCTTTCAAAAATATGATTGAGCGGTAAAAAACTTAATGAACGTAGACTTTCACCCGGTGGAAAACAGGGAATACTAGCCATCACATTTGATAAAATGTTTCTATGCGAAAGCATCACTCCTTTTGGAGTGCCGGTAGTACCGGATGTATAAATAATGGTAGCCAGGTCTTCATATTGAATTGTATCAGCTATTTTTTTTACTTGTGCAATTGATTCAGCGGTACTAAGTGCCGTTACTTCTTTCCAGTGCCTTGCATCTTGCACATGTTCAAACGTAAAAATGTCCTGAAGGGAAGGCACTTTACTTTTGAGGCTGTTTACTTTCAGGAAAAGGTCCTGATCATTTACAAAAGCGATTTTCACCTGTGCGTCACTTAAAACAAATGCTAATTCATTTACGCTGATAGTTGGGTATACTGGCACGAGGATAGCACCAATTTGCTGCACAGCCATATCCAGCAGTATCCATTCAGGACGATTCTTACAAAGAATGGCAACTTTATCCCTTCCTTCTGCAGTCATATCGCCACAACTGATGCCAAGATTCAATAAACCGGCACTTAATTCATCAACGATCCTTTTAGCATCTGATGTACTGTATTTTTTCCATTGACCACCTTCTTTACCTGCCAACATATCATCAAGCGGCTTTCTTTCAAGATGGTATTCAAGGCAATCAAATAATCTTTTTGGCTCTGTCATTGTACAATCGTCGTTTAATGAAATAATCAGGAGTTAACCGATAGACAATTTAGGCAAAAAGCTATAGATAAAAAAACAACCTGCCACATATATGGCAGGCTAATGAATATTTTACTAATAAGTAAGCTTTCTACAAAACCTGGTAATATTGACCATGAGGCATACGAAAAACACGGCTCTTCTGGAAATTACTGAAGTTATTATATTCTTCACTATGTGTTTTAGTCCAATTCTCATACGCTGCAAGGTTTTCAGTAGCACCAAATAACCATTGATTGTAAGCATCAAACATTCCTTCAGAAATAAGCTGTTTCTGGTAATCGAATAATTTATACGGAAATTTTACAGCATGAGTAGCATACCAATCAAGTATGAACCTTGTACGAATCATGGTAAGGGTTTCCGTTGTTATCCCCTTATTGGCAAGAGAAGA
Source organism: uncultured Chitinophaga sp. (assembly GCA_964453625.1). Lineage (GTDB taxonomy): Bacteria > Bacteroidota > Bacteroidia > Chitinophagales > Chitinophagaceae > JJ008. Next base: position 4,898 of record CAYVSH010000052.1, on the reverse strand, counting down.
TTGTTTACTGATACTTTGCAGGAATGCTTTAGCAAACTCACTTTTATTTTTTTCCTCATCTTTCATAAGGTCTGCTTCAGCAAATAATTTTTCTTTATAAGCCTGTAATAATTGCTGTTTCATGGCGGCACCTCTTTCTGTCAGGCTTTCCATGTTTACAAATATCTCTCCGTAAATAATGCTCCACACTTTGTCTTTCGCATAGAAATAATAAAGTGCCGCATTGTAATAATTACCGCTATAGCCTGGATCCGCTTCTATTCCTTTTTCCCATAGTTGGATAGCAGAATAATCCTTTACCGCAAAGAGTAATTCTCCATATTCGCTGTATAAAGGCCCACTTTTAGGAAATTTCTTTAAAGCTTTCTTATACATTTTCTCACAGTCTTTCACTTCTTCCAGTGCCTTATAGACATTACCGGCAATTTGATAGGTTACCACATCAGCATCTTCCCTGTCAAGTAATACCCTTACTCCTTCCATGGCTTTTTGATAATCCCTTTTAAGGTAATAGGTCATCACCAGGTCTTTCTGCATTTCAAGGTTATTCTTATCCATTTGCAATGCCCTTTGTAATACGATGATGGCATTGTCAAAATCACCTGAAAGCATGAAAGTTTTTGCCGTTTCATGTAATTTCTTCGGGTCATCGGGCTGGGCAAAAGCAAATAATGATGCAGTAAGGATAAAAAGCAGGAACAGGTATTTCTTCATGTAATTGTCTTTAACGATTAAAGGGTTACGAACAAGCGATGCAAAATAAAAACAAGAGACGGTGGCGGAGGCGTCTTTGTTGCAAAATAACAAATATTTGAGAAGACCGGGTTTAAATAAGATGCGTAAGCAATCCGTCCCTCAGTTTAGGCTCAAACCAGGTAGTTTTTGGTGGCATCACATTCCCGCTGTCTGCAATGTTGAATAATTGTTCCATAGTAACAGGATAAATACTGAATGCAACTTTCATTTCACCGCTGTCTACTCTTTTTTCCAGTTCTTTTAATCCCCGGATACCGCCAACAAAATCTATCCGTTTGTCTGTACGCTGGTCTTTTATACCTAACAACTTTTCCAGTACATTTTTCGAAAGAATAGTAATATCTAAGATGCCGATCGGATCTTCAGTGAAGGTTCCGGGTCGTGATGCAAGAATATACCATTGCCCATCCAGGTACATTCCGAATTCATGGGGTTGTACAGGCTTTACCGGTTCTGTACTTAACGTTATAAAGAAATCATCCTGTAGCCTTCCAAACAGTTTTTCTGTTGTTAGTCCATTCAGATCTTTTACTACACGATTGTAATCAAGTATTGCTAATTGGCTTTCCGGGAAAATAGTTGTAAGAAAATAACCGGCATCCTCACTATCTGGAAATTGTTTACTCACTTTTGCTGCAGAGGCTGCCCGGTGATGTCCGTCTGCTATGTATGTGAATGGAACTTTTGCCGCAAACAATGTAGTGATGCTTTCAATTGCATTGTCTTCATTTACTATCCATATCGTATGCTGAATACCGTCATCAGCAGTAAAGTCATATTCAGGTTTATTATCAGCCTTCCAGTCATCAATTAATGTATTCATTTCTTCCACATCACGGTAGGCCAGGAAAACATTTCCGGTCTGTGCCCGGATGGTACTCATATGATCTATCCTGTCTTTCTCTTTTTCCGGACGGGTGAACTCATGTTTTTTGATAATGTCATTGAAATAATCTTCAACTGATGAAGCACATACCAAACCGGTTTGTGATCTGCCATGCATGATGAGCTGGTAAATGTAATAACAGGGTTTATCTTCCCTGAACAATATTTCATCCTTATTGATAAAATCCAAAAGGTTTTCTTTTGCCTTGTTATATACTGTCTGACTATGAATGTCAATATCAGCCGGCAGATCAATTTCTGATTTGGTAATATGCAGAAATGATAAAGGGTTTCCTTTTGCCTCTTCTTTTGCTTCTTCACTGTTTAACACATCATACGGCCGGGATGCAACCTGTTTTGCAAATTCAGGTTTTGGACGAAGTGCATTGAACGGTTTTATGATTGCCATTTTTATCCTTTTTTAGTTGCGAAATCTTTCATTAAATCAGTTATTGCTTTTACACTTTCCGGTAAAAGGGCATTATACATAGAAACACGGAAACCACCAACACTGCGATGGCCTTTTACACCTATCATGCCTTCTGCTTTACATATATCCAGGAACTCTTTTTCAAGTTTTTCATTTTCCATGATGAACACTGCATTCATTTTACTTCGGTCTTCCTTTTTTACCGGTGTTATGAAAATGGGTAGTGCATCAAGTGTATCATAAAGCAACTCAGCTTTTTTATTATTTTCTTTTTCTATTGCATTAATACCGCCTTTCTTTTTCAACCACCTTAATGTAAGCATAGCCACATACACTGCAAATACAGGCGGCGTATTCAGCATACTTCCTTCATTGATGTGATTCCGGTAATCCAATATTGTTGGGATAGCTCTTTTTACTTTACCTAAAATGTTTTTATTGACGATAACAAGATTCACACCAGCGGCACCCATATTTTTTTGTGCACCGGCATAGATGAGGTCAAACTTATTGAAATCTAACTGGCGGCTTAAAATATCGCTGCTCATATCGGCTACTAATGGTACGCCACAATCATAAGGCAGGTTATGCCATTGGGTTCCTGCAATTGTTTCATTGGTGGTGATGTGTAAATATGCAGCCGTTGGAGTTACGGTGAGGTTTCTTGGAATACTGGTATAGTTATCTTGCTTTGATGAACCTGCGATCTCTACATGTCCAAAAAGCTTTGCTTCTTTAATGGCTTTATTAGCCCAGGTACCTGTTTCTGTATAGGAAGCCGGGTCATTTTCATTCAGCAGGTTCATGGGTATTTGCATGAACTGGGTAGTGGCACCACCATGCAGAAATAATACTTCATGATCAGTATCCAGTTGCATCAGCTCTTTTACCAGTGTTCTTGCTTCTTCCATTACTGGTTGAAAAAGAGGAGTGCGGTGCCCTATTTCTAAAATGGAAAGACCGGTATCCTGGTAGTTTATAACAGACCTGCTGGCTTCTTCAAAAACTTCCTTTGGTAATACGGAAGGACCAGCATTGAAATTATGGATCATGGCGCAAAGGTATTGATTGCAGATATTTTCAATAAAAAATCCTGCCTTGTTATTGCAAAGCAGGATTCAATAAAATAAGAAGTTATGTTAATGCACTACTACTTTCCCTTCTGCAAGTTTTTTTCCTGTTGCATCACCAACAACCACATAGTAAATACCCCGCTGTGCTGATTGGATATTTACATTCAATAAAGTATACGGTCCGGTTACCTGGAATTTGGCCTGGTAAACATTGGCTCCTTTCGAATCAAATACAGTTACTGTTCTTGAAGTAGCTGTGCCATCCGTATTGTAATAGGAAACAGAGAATTGTCCGTTATTCGGACTTGGGAAAATGAATAGTTTACTGCTGGCAGTAGCATCAATTACAACAAATGGTGATTGATTAGAACAAACAAGACCGCTGCTAAATGTTTCCTGTATTGTCGCCTGGTAGTTTCCTGTATTCTCAATGTTTACATTATAGGAATTACCTGTATTTGCAAATGTAGTTCCGTTTTTAAACCAGTTCGTTGTCAATACTCCGCCTGTTGATGTACTTGGAGTGGCTGTTAAGGTTGTTGTCTGGCCAGGTAATAAACTGGTTAAAGGTGCTGCAGTTAATCCAACAGTTGGTAACTGACGAACAGTTAATAAGGCTGACCCGGAAACAGAAGGAGCAGTACATGTGGCATTGGATAACTGGCAACGATAACGATTACCAGTTGCAGCAGTAGTAACAGCAGATAAAGAAAGTGTTGCTGCAGTAGCTCCACTTATATTATTCCAGGTTGCACCACCATCCGTGCTAATCTGCCATTGGTATGTGATCGTTTGTGGACTGCTTCCTGCAACGGTAAAGGTTACATTGCTGCCCGAGCAAACTTCTGCATTTGAAGGTTGAGAAGTAACAGATACAGGTGTAATGACTGTTAATATGACTACACTTGATGTTGCAGCAGGGTTACATGTGCCGCTAACCACACAACGATAGCGGTTACCATTCATGCCTGCAGTAATTGCTGAAACTGAATAGGTCGGATTGGTTGCTCCTACGATATTATTCCAGGAGCTACCACCATCCGTACTTAGCTGCCATTGATAACTGATAGCTGTACCAGTTGCTGAAACGCTAAACGTATTGCTGCCACCAACACAAACGGTTGCACTCTGCGGGTTATTGGTTACTACAGGTAGTGTATTAACAGATAAAGTACCTGTATTTGAATTGGTATTGCCACATTGTGTTGCGGCAATACAGCGATACCGGTTATTATTTAGTGATGCCGTAACACCGGTAAGATTTAGTGTATTGGTAGTAGCTCCAGAATATATACCTCCATTGGAGATATTATTAAAGGTAACACCTCCATCGGTACTTACCTGCCATTGAAATATTGAAGCAGAAGCCGATGAAATACTAAATGAAGTATTACCGCCGGAGCAAAGTGTTTGATCCGTGGGTTGTGCAGATATAGATGGACCACCGCCAGGATTTATTGTAAATGTAATGTCACGGGTTTGTGTAGTGGCACCGCTTGCCATACCCGTGATAGTAATTACATATGTTCCGGCAGTTAAGGTATTAGCATTATTTAAATTGACAACACTGCTGTTTCCGGGTGTAACAGGGTTGGTGCCAAAGGTAACTGTGGCGCCTGCTGGTACACCTGCTGATGCAGACAATGTTATTGGGTTTGAAAAACCGCCAATTGACGAAGTGCCCAAAGTAACGGACATAACAGATGGTGCTGGACAAGTTGCACTTACAGGCGATGGTGAATTAAAACTAAACC
>CAYVSH010000051.1:0-20211 GCA_964453625.1 uncultured Chitinophaga sp. | reverse complement strand
ATACGATCAAACTCTGCTAATACTGCTTCTTCTACCAATTCAGTCAATTCTTCAATCAAGAATGAGCCCTGATTTGGATTTTCATTTTTGGCCGTTCCTAATTCTCTGTTTATGATCAACTGAATTGCCATGGCCCGGCGAACACTTTCTTCTGTAGGTGTTGTTATTGCTTCATCGTATGCATTTGTATGTAATGAATTACAATTATCATAGATGGCATACAATGCCTGCAAGGTTGTCCGTATATCATTGAAATCTATCTCCTGTGCATGCAAACTTCTACCTGATGTCTGTATATGATACTTCAGCATCTGGCTGCGTTTGTTGGCCTTGTATTTATATTTCATTGCTTTGGCCCAGATCTTTCTTGCCACCCTTCCAATCACACTGTACTCCGGATCCATACCATTGCTGAAGAAGAAAGATAAATTAGGTGCAAAGTCGTCAATGTTCATTCCCCGGCTGAGATAGTATTCAACATAAGTAAAACCATTTGCCAGTGTAAATGCCAATTGTGTGATCGGGTTGGCACCTGCTTCTGCAATATGATACCCGCTGATAGAAACAGAATAGAAATTTCTGACCTTTTCTTTAATGAAATATTCCTGTACATCACCCATTAACTTTAATGCAAATTCTGTAGAGAAGATACAAGTATTTTGGGCCTGGTCTTCTTTTAAAATATCCGCCTGTACCGTACCTCTAACCTGCATCAATGCATTGGATTTTATTTTTGCATATACATCTGCCGGTAATACATCAGCACCGGATAAACCAAGCAACCGAAGGCCAAGGCCATCATTTCCTTTCGGTAATGCCCCTTTCAATTCGCCTTTTTCAGGAATTACCGGTTTACCATCAGTACCTGTATAAAATGGAAGTTCTCCTTTTTTGTATTTTGATTCGATTATCTTATTAACTTCTTCTCTTAAATTATTTTCCAGTATATATTTTTCACATTGCTGATCAATGGCAGCGTTCATAAAAAATGCCAGCAGCATAGGTGCAGGGCCATTAATAGTCATGGAAACCGATGTCTTCGGATCACAAAGATCAAAACCACTGTACAATTTCTTTGCATCATCTACTGTTGCAATACTTACACCGCTGTTGCCGACTTTACCATATATATCCGGACGATGATCAGGATCTTCGCCATATAACGTAACACTATCGAATGCAGTTGACAGTCTTTTCGCCGGCTGATCTACACTTACATAATGAAACCTCCTGTTGGTTCGTTCAGGTCCGCCTTCTCCGGCAAACATCCTTGTTGGATCTTCACCTTCTCTTTTTAATGGAAACACACCTGCAGTAAAGGGGAAATGCCCAGGCACATTTTCCTGCGCCTGCCATTTTAAAATATCACCCCAGTCTTTGTACTTTGGTAAAACAACTTTAGGGATTCTAGTACCACTCAGGCTTTTTGTTGTCATTGACTGCTTAATAACCTTATCCCTTACGGTATATTCATAAAAATCTTTCTGGTATTCAGCAATTTTATTCGACCAATTAGTTATTAATTTTTTAGCAACCGGTGTTAGCTGGTCGGCATAGAAATCAATTTGCTTTTGAATCGTATCCAATAACCCTTTATCAGCTTTATCCTTCAACAGTTCAAAAGAACCATTTAGTTGATAAAGTTTTGATGCAAAATCGGATTGTTCTTTAACTAATTGATCATATCCCCTGTTATTTTCAGCTATCTCCGATAAATATCGAACCCTGTTTGACGGGATAACGGATTGTGACACTTTTGCTGTTTCTGCAAATTGATATTCGCCAAATGTAATACTCGTTTTATCCTGTATCTTCTTTAGCAATAATTCAAACAAATGATTTACTCCGTCATCATTGAATTTACTGGCCATTGTTCCAATCACAGGAATATCTTCATCCTTTGCCGTAAATAGCTGGTGATTTCTTTTGTATTGCTTTTTTACATCTGCCAATGCATCCAATGCCCCGGCTTTATCAAACTTGTTGATGCAGATCAGATCTGCATAATCCAGCATGTTGATCTTTTCCAATTGTGACGCTGCACCATATTCCGGTGTCATCACATACATACTTACATCACAGTAATCCAAAATTGAAGCATCGCTTTGTCCTACTCCGGCTGATTCAAGAATGATCAGATCGAAATCAGCAGCTTTACAAATATCAATTGCTTCTTGCATTGCGCCACTCAAGGCCGTATTATCATCCCTTGTTGCAAGGCTTCTCATATAAGCTCTTGGATGAGAAATAGCATTCATTCTTATTCTATCACCTAATAATGCTCCGCCTGTTTTTTTCTTGGAAGGATCAACAGAAATGACAGCGATCGTTTTATCAGAGAAATTTGTCAGAAATCGTCTTACAATTTCGTCCGTCACACTACTTTTGCCGGCACCGCCGGTTCCAGTTATTCCCAGCACAGGAGTATTCGCTGCAGATTTTGCACCTTTCTCCCCAATACCATTTTCAGCATTTGTAATTTTTCTTGCAATCACTCTTACATCCTTGACTTCTCCTAATTTCATGGCAGTTTGATAATCAGCTTGACCATTTAATGCGACATCACATTGCCTTATTACATCCTCAATCATTCCCTCCAATCCCATTTGTCTGCCATCATCGGGACTATAAATTCTATTGATACCATACTGATGTAGCTCCTCGATTTCTTCAGGTAAAATAGTACCGCCGCCGCCGCCAAAAATTTTAATATGCCCACATCCGTTTTCATTCAGCAGATCTTTCATGTATTTGAAAAATTCTACATGGCCGCCCTGGTAACTGGTGATAGCAATACCTTGTACATCTTCCTCTATAGCCGTTTCTACTATTTCCTTTACAGACCTGTTATGACCGAGATGAATAATCTCCGCTCCCTTACTTTGCATGATCCGGCGCATCACATTGATGGCGGCATCATGCCCGTCAAAAAGGCTGGCAGCAGTTACAATTCTTACTTTGTTGGATGGTGTATAACTCATATAATTATAAAATGCAAATTTAAACCTAAAAAGCTAATGCCTGTTAGTCTTGCTGACGGGTGTTCAATTTGGTACATTTGCGGGATGCAGGATATTACATCATCAATTGCCTTATTATATAAAGAATGGAAAGGGAAAGAGGCTGCTTCTGTTGAATTGCTTCCGCAAAGTGGTAGTGAGAGACGCTATTTCAGGCTTCATGGAGATAATCATTCCGTTATTGGCACTTACGGTGCTAATATACCCGAGAATGAAACTTTTATTTATTTCTCAAAAAATTTTAAATTAAAAGGACTTGCGGTGCCTGAAATACTGGCTATCAGTGAAGACAAACAATTTTACCTGCAAGAAGATTTCGGCACCGTTTCTTTACTAAATCACCTTGAGGCAAAAGGGTTTTGTGATGAAGTGTATTCCCTTTTCAAGAAAAGCCTGGAAGCTCTTGCATTGTTGCAGGTGAAAGGTGACGAAGGATTGAATTATGTTGATTACTGTCTGACCAGCCAGGAGTTTGGTAAGCAAGCCATCATGTCTGACCTTCTTTATTTTAAATATTACTTTCTGGATGCACTTCGAAAGCCATATGATAAACAAAAACTGATCAATGATTTTGAAGCACTGAGTAATTATCTTACACATACAGAATATAAATATTTTATGTTCCGTGACTTTCAAAGCAGGAACATTATGGTAAAAGATGATAACAGTGTACATTTTATAGATTACCAGGGTGGCATGAAAGGTGCTCCGCAATATGATGTAGCGTCGATGCTATGGCAGGCAAGGGCCAATCTTCCTAATGAATGGAAAAACAATTTGCTGAAAGACTATATGGACAGTTTTGAAAAAATAATTGATCAGCCAATAGATAAAAATATATTCAGAAGTCAGTATAATGGTTATGTGTTAATCCGTTTGTTACAAGTATTGGGAGCTTATGGTTTCAGGGGTTTGTTTGAAAGAAAAGCACAGTTTCTTACCAGTATTCCTCTTGCTTTGAACAACCTGAAAGAGTTTTTAAAAAACCACAGTGTAGGTATTTCTGTGCCTGAATTCAGAAAAGTTTTGGATATGTGCCTGGCCGATGAAGTTATTGAACAGTTCACTCCTACACAGGCTACGTCGGAAACACCATTGGTTGTTAAGATTTGCAGTTTCTCGTATCGAAAAGAAATTCCGAAAGATGACAGTGGCAATGGTGGTGGTTTTGTATTTGATTGCCGCGGCATTTTAAATCCCGGCCGAATTGATAGTATGAAAACACAAACCGGAAGGGATAAAGAAGTTAAAGATTTTTTGGAACAGCAAACAAAAATGCCAGAATTCCTGAATAGTGTAATGGATATCGTAGATACAACTGTTGAAGAGTATATCAAGAGAGGATTTGAAAGCCTGATGGTCAGTTTTGGCTGTACAGGTGGACAGCACAGAAGTGTATATGCCGCCGATGCAATGGCAAGACATTTGAAAAATAAATTCAAAGTAAAAGTTGAATTGAAACATATCGTTCAAGAAGAAAAGAACTGGCAAAATCCATTACCAGAAAAACAACAATGAAAGCAATGATCTTTAGTGCCGGATTAGGCACCCGGTTTAAACCCTGGACTGATAAACATCCAAAAGCATTAGCTGTTGTAAATGGCAAATCATTATTACAGCGAAACATCGAATACCTGCAACAGTTTGGCATAAATGATATTATTGTAAACGTTCATCATTTTGCTGACCAGATAGAACAAGCTATTCAAAACAATAATGGCTGGGGCAGCAATGTCGTAATTAGTGATGAAAGAAATGATGTACTGGAAACCGGTGGTGGATTATTAAAAGCCAAAAGTTTGTTTACACCCGGAGAAAAATTTATTACCTGCAATGTTGATATTCTGACTAATCTTGACATAAGTAAACTCTTAACCTTTCACATAGAAAATAAAGCTCTGATCTCTTTTGCTGTCACCAATCGAAAAACTTCCCGTTATCTTTTGTTTGATGAAAACAACCGGCTATGTGGTTGGAGAAATACAAAAACTGGAGAAGAAAAAGGCCCTCACCTATCCTCCACCACAAGAGGTGGATCAACTACGCTTAAAGAAAAAGCATATAGCTGTGTTGTTATTTTTGAATATGATATTTTTAGGATAATGGAAGAAAATAATTTCTCAGGCAAGTTTTCACTCATAGATGTTTACCTGAAATTAGCAGCAGATCATCGTATCATGAGTTACGATCATTCCGGTGATTTGCTGGTGGATGTAGGCAAACCTGAGAGTGTTGCCATAGCTGCGTCAGTTTTTTTATAAAGAATTGTAAATACCCGTTCAACGGTAGCCTCACTTGCATCCATTTCCAGTATCTTTCGCACTTTAAATAAAGATTTTATTATGAAGAAATTATTGCTGAGTGTTATTGGCATTTTTATGCTTGTTGATTTGTTTGCTCAATCTAACTATGATCACAAAGAAGCATTCAATCCTCAATTTTATCCTTATCCCGGAAATGATTATCGAAGTGCGAGTGGTGAACCTGGTCCAAAATACTGGCAGAACAGGGCAGACTATAAGATCAATTCCAACCTGAACACTGAGACGCATACCGTTTCTGGAAATGTTGAAATCACTTACACAAACAATAGTCCTGATAATTTGAAATTTCTCTGGCTGCAACTTGACCAGAACATTTATAAAAAAGATTCCCGTGGTTCAAATACTACTACTCAAACAGGAGGAAGATGGGCCAATGGTGGTTTTACTAATGGAAGTATAATAAAATCAATCTCTGCTGAATATAATGGCAAAACCTATTCACCAAAATTCAATGTATCTGATACAAGAATGCAGGTTTGGCTGAATGATGCTTTAAAATCCTCTGGCGGAAAAGTAAAAATGAATATTCAGTTTGAATTCGTGGTGCCTGAATATGGAACAGACAGAATGGGAAGATTAAAAACCAAAAATGGAATTGTATATGAAGTAGCACAGTGGTATCCCCGAATGGCTGTATATGATGACATCCAGGGATGGAATACTTTGCCTTATATCGGTGCCGGAGAGTTTTACCTTGAGTATGGTGACGTTGATTTCACTATTACTGCACCTTCAGAATTAATAGTTGTCGGTTCCGGTGAATTGCAAAACCCACAAGATTGCTATACGGCTGAGCAAATGAAAAGATGGGATGCCGCAAAAAATAGTGACAAAACTGTAATGATACGCAGTGATAAAGAAGTGAATGACCCCAATTCAAGACCAAAATCATCTACGACTACGTGGAAGTTTAAAATACAAAACACAAGGGATGTTGCCTGGGCTGCCAGTAAAGCATTTGTGCAGGATGCTGCAAGAATTAATTTACCAAGTGGTAAAAAATGTTTGGCCATCAGTGTGTACCCGGTTGAAAGTATTAAGAAAGATGGCTGGCAACGGTCAACAGAATTTACAAAGGCAAGTGTTGAACATTATTCCAGTAAATGGTTTGAGTATCCCTATCCGGCAGCTACTAATGTAGCTGGCATAGTGGGCGGAATGGAATATCCTGGAATCGTATTCTGCAGTCATAATGATTCAGGAAGTAGTTTGTGGGGAGTAACCGATCATGAGTTTGGTCATACCTGGTTTCCGATGATAGTAGGAAGTAATGAGAGAAAGTATGCATGGATGGATGAAGGATTCAACACATTCATCAATGGTCTTTCAACTGAAGCATTTAATAAAGGTGAATTTAAGGAAGCAAGTTTCTTTGGTGATCCCAATTCATCCTTTATGGTTAAATATACTTTTGGCGATAAAATGGATGGATTGTATAATGTACCAGATGCTATACAGCAAGAGAATCTTGGAATAGCAGCCTACATGAAGCCTGCACAAATGCTGGATGCATTACGTAATGTAGTTTTAGGACCAGAAAGATTTGATGCGGCATTCAAAGAATATATTAACCGTTGGGCATTTAAGCACCCCACACCATGGGATTTCTTTCATACTATGGAAAATGTTTCCGGTGAAGATCTTGGCTGGTTTTGGCGTAGCTGGGTGTTGAATAGCTGGAAGCTGGATCAAAAAGTGAATGAAGTTAAATATATCAAAGACAATGTTTCGAACGGTGCTGAAATCACAATCGGGAATGAAGAAAAAATGGTAATGCCGGTTACTGTTTTAGTAAAAGAAACGAATGGGAAAGAACACAAGTTGGATCTGCCAGTGGAAATTTGGCAACGAGGAGCAAAATGGACATTTAGTGTCCCAACAACCAGTGAAATAAAGGAAGTTATCCTTGATCCTGATAAAAAATTACCTGACTGGAACCGTGAGAATAATACTTTGAAGAAAAAAGCTTTTTAAAAAAGAAACCCTTTGAATGATCAAAGGGTTTCTTTTTTATTTTTTATACTGCTAAAAACCAAATCTTCTAAAAAAGCCAAAAGCTTAGATTCATCTTTCTCCTTTCCAAAGTCTGTAAGAGAAGGCAAATTATTCATGAAAAAATTTTGCAAATGAGCCATTTCAATTATAGTGCTGGCCAATGAATGAGGAAATTTATACTTCGGGTTTACGTCCACTATAAATTCACTGATCAAAGCACATAGATCTTTATACGGTTTAAAGAACTGATCTTTATTATCCTCAGTAACATGCTTGGTAAGGTAAGTTTTGCTTCCTTCGGAAATAATAATCTTGTGCAAAATGCTTTCATTTACATGGGCAGTTGTTATATCATCCTCTACAGTTGTAGCCAGTATTTCGATTACTCTCTTTAACCTGACTACCGGATCTGTAATATTATTGGTCGAATAGCTAACCCTATACCCCAACCAGCCCCAATACCAGGATGTAATGTATATCAACAACTTATGTTTGTTTTCAAAATACCGATACACACTGGCTTCGGTTGTTCCAACATCTTCTGCCAGTTTTTTAAAAGTAAAAAACTCGAACCCTTTCTTTTGAATGAGTTTGATAGAATGTTGTATCAGCTTCTTCCCCAACTCCGTATGCTCTGGATTGCGGAGAAACAACTTTTCATTCATCTTGATCTGCAATTGCAATTCCATATCTCTATTCAGCCTTTTAATGAATACCTGCGTTTATAGTTCCCGGGTTAAAAGTACAAAATAGTTTTACAATGATAAATAATAGTAATACTATTATTTATATTATAATATCCTTATATTCGCAGTCCAAACAAAAATCAAATGGAATTCAAAAACATTTTTAAAGAGATAAAAAGTGACTTACCGGCCAGTATTGTGGTATTCTTTGTGGCGGTACCTTTATGCTTAGGTATTGCCTTAGCGTCTGGTGCCCCTTTATTTTCAGGCATCATTGCCGGAATAGTTGGTGGTATTGTAGTGGGAATGGCCAGCGGCTCCCCACTTGGTGTTAGTGGCCCCGCTGCCGGACTTGCAGTTATTGTACTTACTGCCATAGGTGCATTAGGATCCTTTCAGACTTTTTTATTAGCAGTGGTTATTGCGGGGTTTATACAATTAGCTCTTGGTTTTGCTAAAGCTGGGTTTATTGCATATTTCTTCCCTTCATCTGTTATAAAAGGAATGTTAACTGGTATAGGTCTGCTGATCATCTTAAAACAAATCCCACATGCTTTTGGCTATGACAAAGACCCAGAAGGCGATGATTCATTCATACAGTCAGACGGAGGAACAACATTTTCCGGTATTGAGAATGCATTGAACTCCATTACACCTGGAGCAATTCTTATAGCAGGAATTTCATTGGCGATTTTAATTTTATGGGATACAGTACTTACAAAAAAACACAAAATATTTCAGTTAATTCAAGGGCCCATTGTAGTAGTTGTCTTGGGTATTATCATGTTCAACCTGTATCAAAACGGTACATTAAATTATAGCCTTACACCTGATCAGGTTGTAAACATACCAGTGCCTGCTGATCTATCAGGTTTCTTTGGACAATTTACATTTCCAAATCTTTCTGCGATCACCAATATTAAAGTTTGGGAAACTGCAATTGTGCTTGCCATTGTAGCAAGTCTTGAAACTTTATTGTGTGTTGAAGCAACAGATAAACTCGATCCTTACAAAAGAATAACTCCGACAAACCGTGAGTTGAAGGCCCAGGGATTGGGAAATGTGATCTCAGGCTTTATCGGTGGCTTGCCTATTACACAGGTTATTGTTCGTAGTTCTGCAAATATAAACTTCGGTGGAAAGACCAAATTGTCTACTATACTGCATGGTGTATTTCTTTTATTAAGTGCATTAACCATTGCAAGCCTGCTGAATATGATTCCGCTTGCCAGCTTAGCAGCTATATTATTAATGGTTGGTTACAAACTTGCTAAACCATCGCTTTTTATCAATATGTATAAAATGGGTTGGGAACAATTTATTCCGTTTGTAGCTACAGTAGTGGGTATTTTAGCAACTGATCTCTTAAAAGGGATTACAATCGGAATTCTCTTTGGCATATTCTATACATTACGTCACAGTTACCGTAATGCTTATCACATGAAAGAAGTGGTAACAACAGAAGATGGCCGAGAAGTACATCACCTGGTATTGGCAGAGGAAGTATCCTTCTTTAACAAAGCCAGTGTATTGAATGCATTAGACAAGATTCCGGCCAACTCAAGGGTAATCATTGATTGCACACAATCAAAATCAATAGCTCATGACGTACTTGAATTAATCAAGAACTTTGAGAGTAATGCCAAAACAAAAAACATTACGGTTGAAAAGATCAACTTTATCGAACCAGTATTATTATAATTAAATAAACTAAAACATAAAAAATGAAAACCCTGACAAAAGAAATGCAGGCAGCCATCACCCCGGCAAAAGCATTGGAATTATTAAAAGAAGGAAATAAAAGATTTGTAAATAACCTAAAAGTCAACCGTAACCTGCTTCAACAAGCTAACGAAACGTCTGATGGGCAACATCCGTTTGCTGTGATCTTAAGCTGTATTGACTCAAGAACCTCAGCAGAATTAATATTTGACCAGGGGCTTGGAGATATCTTCAGTGCCAGAATTGCGGGTAATATTATTAATGAAGACATACTTGGAAGTATGGAATTTGCCTGCAAGGTTGCCGGTTCAAAGATCATTGTTGTGCTGGGCCATACTAAATGCGGAGCTGTAAAAGGAGCTTGCGATCATGTAGAAATGGGTAATCTTACTGCATTGCTAAGCAAAATACAACCGGCAGTTTATGATGAAAAAACAGTAACTGAAAACAGAAGTTCTTCTAACAGTGATTTTGTAGAAAAAGTTTCAACTATAAATGTAAAACGTACCGTAACTGCAATTATGGAACGCAGCCCTATCCTCAAAGAAATGATAGAGAAAGGAGAAATAGGAATTGTTGGTGGTACTCATGATATTGCTACCGGAGAAGTAAAGTTTTATGAAGATGCCACTATTATAAAATAAGCACAAAAAAATAAAGCCGGGCAGACATAGTGATGCCCGGCTATTTCTTTTTCTGGCTTGAAACAACCCTTTGATGAAAAAACTTCTGATCCTATTGACTCTTACTCCTTTTACATTATTTTCTCAGCAAAGCGACTTGGGGAATTGGTTCATATATTTTGGGGACAAGAAAATAAACAAACGTTGGAATTGGCATCATGAAGTTCAGTATCGCAATTTCAACTTTATTGGTGACATAGATCAGCTTCTGTTAAGAACAGGTATTGGCTACAACCTTACAGAAAATAACAACAACATTCATTTAGGTTATGGCTTTATCTATAGCGAACCATATATTACAGGCACAAATAACAAGAATAATTTCAACGAACACCGTATTTACCAGCAATTTATTACCAGGCAAAGTTTCGGAAGGGTTTCACTTCAACATCGCTATCGCTTCGAACAAAGATTCTTTAAAGATGATTTTAAGCTTCGGTTACGTTACTTTTTATCCTTTAATGTTGCCTTGAATCACAAACAAATGACTGATAATACTGTCTACTTATCAGGTTATAATGAAATCTTTATGAATACCAAACAGACACTCTTTGACAGAAACCGATTATATGGAGGAATTGGTTATAGGTTTTCAAAATTTGTACGATCTGAAGTTGGATTTATGAATCAATCAACTAATAGCATTTCAAGAAATCAGTTGAATCTTATAACGTTTGTGAATTTTTAATAGCAAACAGAATTGGTTTACTTCATTGCGATCATACTGATCTCAACATTCACAAATTTTGGAAGGGCGGCTACCTGCACTGTTTCTCTAGCAGGAAAATCTGTTTCAAAGTATTTCCCATATACTTCATTAATAGCAGCAAACTGGTGCATGTCCATAATGAAAATGCTGGTTTTTAGCACATTACTAAAATCCATTCCTGCCTCATCCAAAATAGCTTTTAGATTAAGCATTACCTGGTGTGTTTCTTCCTGTATATCTTTATTTTTCAGCTCACCGGTTGCAGGATCAATGCATATCTGGCCTGAAATAAAAAGCATATTCCCTGCAAAAATAGCCTGATTGTAAGGCCCGATAGGTGCAGGGGCATTGGGGGTTTTGATGATGATCTTGCTCATACTTGATTGTTATAAATTGTATTCGACGAATTTAGCTTTATACGTTTTCTTTGCAAAAATTAATATGAAGATAACAGTAATATCAGACGAGGCTTTAAAAACGGAACTACTAGCACAGTATGAAAGTGATACTACGGCAATTATCTGGGAAACTGCTGTACCGCTAAGCAAGGAAAGTGATTGCCTGATAGATCTTTTATTTGATGATTCAGAAACCAGGGCACATCAATTATCAGCATTGAATTATGACTGCCTGGTATTGAATTCAGTAATTGATGCAACAAGCTCTCTTCCTAATAACAGTACAAGGATCAACGGATGGCCAACATTTTTAAGCCGGCCAATTGTAGAAGCTGCTGCAGGAACAAAGAATCAGAAAGACACGGTTGAAAAAATATTCTCTTCTTTCTCAAAAAAAGTTGAATGGGTTCCGGATATACCGGGTTTTATTGCTCCAAGAGTTGTCAGTATGATCATCAATGAGGCATATTATACATTGGAAGATGGTGTGACAGGCAAAGAAGAAATTGATACTGCCATGAAACTTGGAACTAGATACCCCTATGGACCTTTTGAATGGAGTAAAAAAATTGGCTTGAATAACATTAGTAACCTGCTTGATAAACTTTCTGCAGAAAACAAAAGATACCAACCGGCAGCATTATTAAAAAAGGAAGCATCATTATGAGCCTTATCCTGCATATTGACACTGCGTTATCCGCTGCTTCGGTTTGCCTGTCGAAAAATGATACAGTTATTGCCATATCCTATAATGAGAATTTACAGAACCAGGCATCGTGGTTACATACCGGAATTAATGAACTGATGAAAAAATCCGGGATCAAAATTTCTTCTTTAGCTGCAGTTTCGGTTTGTATTGGCCCCGGATCCTATACAGGCTTAAGAGCAGGTCTTTCCTCAGCAAAGGGATTATGCTATGCACTGTCCATTCCGCTTATAACTGTGAATACAACAGAGAAAATGGCAATGGCTGTAAAAGAAGAGTCCGTTGATCTAATTTGCCCCCTTATTGACGCCAGGAGAATGGAAGTATTTACAGCTATCTATGACAAAAACATGGCCGAAATAAAAGCACCTTATGCTTTAATTGTAAATGAAACCAGTTTTGATGAATGGCTGAATGGCCATTCAATACTCTTTTGCGGAAACGCAACTGAAAAACTAAAACCGCTGATCAAACATACAAATGCCACATTTAGCATAAGCATTGCAGATGCGACTCATATGGTGCCTATTGCGATTGACAAATTCCACAAAAGGGATTTTGCAGAACTAGCTTATACAGAACCCTTATATGTGAAAGAATTTTATTCCCCACCCCGAAAGGATTGAGCAATAAATCCGTCCTACCCTTATCCGTCAATTGTTAAATTTTTTGAATATCAATTAACAACCGGTATTTCATACCCTCATTTTTTAAAAATATTTTTGAACACTTATCAAACTCTATCTGACATGAACAGCTTTGCCCTCGAATTAAAGGACAGATCGGACAATGATAGCCTGCATAAAGTTGAACTACTGAAGATCAAAAAAGCGGCACTGGTTTTAAGAGCCATCAATCATAAGCTGCGGCAGCAAATGATGAGAATTATAGATGAACGGGGAAAAATAACAGTTACCGAGCTTTATAGTATCCTTCACCTTGAACAATCCGTTGCATCACAGCACCTGGCCATACTTCGCAAAGCTGGCTTCGTAAAAACAGAAAGGGATGGCAAGTTCATTTATTACACTGTAAATATTGAACGAATAAAAGACATAAATAGCTTTGTTGACAACCTGTTGCAATAATTACATCTACTTTTAGTTCTCGTGTTAATCAACCAGCCGATCTTCCCGGTTGCGAAAACCGCTTAATATTAATTCAGGTATTTTTGCACAGAAAACAGTAAGCTATGTTTATTAAACAATTATATACCGGCTGCCTTAGTGAAGCGGCTTATTATATTGAAAGCAATGGAGAAGCAGCCATTATTGATCCGCTCCGTGATATTGACACATATCTGCAACTGGCCAATGAAAGAAAAGCCAGCATAAAATATATTTTTGAAACCCATTTTCATGCTGATTTTGTAAGTGGCCATCTTGACTTGTCAAAAGCCACCGGAGCACCAATTGTATATGGTCCGGGCACTGATACAAGATTTCCGGTTCATGTGGCAAAGGATGGAGAAAGATTTTCTGTAGGTGAACTGACATTAGAAGTATTGCATACTCCCGGGCATACATTGGAGTCAAGTTGTTATTTATTAAAGGATGCATCAGAAAATAATTATTGTGTATTTACAGGTGATACTTTATTTGTTGGCGATGTAGGCCGGCCAGACCTTGCCCAAAAAGGCACAGAGGTGACTATGGATGACCTCGCCGGTATGATGTATGATAGTATTCATGCAAAACTATTTCCGCTAAAAGATGAAGTGATCGTTTACCCGGCACATGGCCCCGGAAGTTCCTGCGGAAAAAACCTGGGGCCGGAAACTCACAGCACTATTGGCGAAGAAAAGAAGAACAACTATGCATTAAAAGCAACATCTAAAGAAGATTTCATAAAATTGGTGACTGATGGCATTACTAAACCGCCATCTTACTTCCCGGTGAATGCGAAAATAAACAAGGAAGGCTACGAAAGTCTTGATAATGTGTTAGTACAGGGACTAACAGCTCTCAGCATTGAAGAATTCAAATCACATATTTCAGCAGGTGCCATTATTCTAGACACAAGAAATGCCACCATATTCACCCGGGGTTTTATTCCGGGTTCTATTAGCATTGGATTAGAAGGCCGTTTTGCAGAATGGGCCGGAAGTATTTTACCTTTTGAAGTACCCATAATTCTTGTTACTGAAATTGGGAAAGAAAAAGAAACAATTGTGCGACTGGCAAGAGTTGGTTTTGATAAGGTGAAGGGATATTTAGATGGCGGATATGAAGCATGGGCAGAAGCAGGTGAAGAAATTGATATGGTTATTGATATTGAGGCAGACGAGCTGATGATGGATATTCCGCATGATAAGAACCTGGTGATAGCAGATGTACGCCGTACAACAGAATTTGCAGATGGACATTTAAAAAATGCTATCAATCTACCACTTGATGAACTGACAGATCCTGCGATGATGGCCAGCCTTGAAGAAGATCAGAATATTTATGTGCATTGTGCAGGCGGATATCGAAGCGTAATTGCCGCATCTTTATTAAAAAGACAGGGCATACATAACATCAGGAATGTATTAGGTGGATGGGGAAAAATTAAAGAGCAGGAAAAAGCGGAAATAGTAAAAGAAAGCAGCGTATTGAATTAAATTAAAAATCCCCTCAGTGAGGGGATTTTTAATTTAGCATTTTGATTTTATCCAGTCATTTAATTCCGGAGAACTTTCTGTGCTGATGATCACTGCATATCTTGGTTTATCACCATTATGCACTCCTACATGCCATAGTCTTTGTGAGTCTACTACGAAATGTGCACCTTTTGGCATTGGCACCCTTGCTTCAGATTCCTTAATGGGTAAATTGTTTTCATCACTATCATATAGCAGCATATAGCTATCTGGATTATCGGTCAGTTCGATCCACATTCTTACCACCCATCCTTCATCATCTGGGTTCAACCTGTTGTTATCATCACGATGAACAGAACGGATGGCCTGGTCATGTGTTTGTGGTTCTAATCTAATAATTCTTACCCTTCCAAAATTGGCCGGAATAGATTTTATATACGCCATAAGGTTGGGACATAATTCTGAATTAGGAGTAAAGATGGCATCCTTATCTGTCTTTCCATTTTCCCAAAAGCCTTTACACTCATTGGTTCCATCACAAGAGGCCAACGGAGCAAAATTGGTATCGCCACCACTTTTCCAATCCATATATGTCAGGTTTTCCCACTCCTCTTTTGGGATATGACTAATGTCCAGAGTTTTCATAATTACATATCCCTTTTCGTCCATCACAGGCATACGATAGTGAGGGGTTTTTAAAGGAATTTTTACAGACCAGTGTTCGCTATGCGGCCAGAATATTGCAGGGGTTGGAGATGACATAGTTTAGTTTTTAATGGTTGAAAACTATAATGAAACGGCAAATTACATAATTATCATGGATTGGCTTTGCTGATACTTATCATATCTGTACAATACCATTTTTAATAGCATAAATAGCTAAACCGGTCCTTGTTTTAATATTCAATTTTTCAAACAAAGCATCCCTGTACCCATCAATGGTACGGGGGCTAAGCTGCATTTTTGCTGCTATTTCTTTATAGGTAAGTTCAGAACAAGCCAGTTTTAAAAAGTCTATTTCCCGGGCATTCAGTTTTGATATGTTTCCGGCAGAAGCTTCATCATCTGATTTATTGATTGAATGGATCAGCTTACCAGTTACCAGTTCGGAATAATAATACCCTTTATTGATGATTGCTTCTACTGCTGCTTTTAGTTCGGCAGGTTCACTGTCTTTTAAGATATAACCCCTTGCCCCATTCCTCAGCATTTTCATAATTGCATTTTCATCATCATACATACTTAATGCAAGTATTTTAATTTCAGGATGATTTCTTTTTAGCCACAATGCTGTTTCATACCCATCCATTTCTGGCATATTAATATCCAGCAAAAGCAGGTCAGGCAAGTTACTTTTATCAAGTTCTGCTATGAGTTCTTTTCCGTTATCCGCTTCAAATAAAACATGGTAACCAAAATCTTTTAGTAGTCCGGCCAGACCGTTGCGCAGCAAAATATGATCATCTGCCAATGCCACTTTTATTTCCATAGTTAAAGGTTATTTAGAGGTATATATAGTTTTATTAAAGTTCCTGCTCCTGTTTCACTTTCTATTGAAAAAGATGCACCAATTATTTTAGCCCTGCTCTGCATATTCCGAAGTCCGAGGCTGTTATTGTTAGCTGTGTCAGTTATATCTTTTTGTACCATTCCTTTTCCATCATCTTTAATTTGTAACGTAAGGTTTTCCGTATTGTAAACAGCCGTTATTGAAATGCTTTTTGCCTCTGCATGTTTGATAATATTATTTAATGCTTCCTGTACAATCCGAAAAACGATCAGTTCCTTTTGTGGTTCCATTCTTTTTGTTTCGCCGGTTACTTCCAGCAATGTTTGATAACCGCTTTTACGTAGCATATCCAATTCGTATTCGATGGATCTGATCAATCCAAGTGAAACAATATTATCCGTATTAAGGCTGCGGGAAAGGTCTCTTAAATCTTGAATGGCCTTGCTTACGAGTTCTTTTGAGTCTGTAATTTTCTCTACGGCATCTTCGGTTTTAAGCATATCTATCCTATTCAGGTTCAGCTTAGCAAGACTAAGTCCCTGACCGATATTATCATGTATTTCTTCGGAAATAGTTTTTAATGTTTGCTCCTGTATTTCAAGCTGGGTTTGCAGTAATGTTTGCTGAAAGTCTGTCTTTATTTTTTCTTCATTCAAAAACATTTGATTTCGTTTTCGCATCACATTTCTGTAAAACAAAAAGAAGATAAAAAAAAGGAGGATAAAGATCAACGTTGCCCCTATCAGGTAATAGCCTGCTTCTGTAATTTGGAGGAGCATAATAAAGCTTTAATTAATAATGGGTAATATATAATATTTCCGATTGTATTTAAATTCTTAAATATCTTAAACCGGCTGGGATCATTCCGGAACACATTTAAAAAAACAGCATTTACATAAAACAGGTGTACAAAGTTTACGATTATTATACCTGTTGCAAGCCAGAAGAAAGGATCTTTTGTAATATCAAAATATCTCTCTTCTGCATATAAATTATAATAGTAGCTTATGCCTAAAAAAATGGTATAGAAGCAAATAACATTCAGAAACGGCGAATTCATTTGCTTGTATCCGTACCGGAAAAGAAAAAATACCTGCAGCACCAATGCTGCCAGGAACACTGAATGATAGAGCCATTGCTTTCCTGATTTTTGTTTTATGGCGAAAAGCCTCCAGAAGATGAAACACTCAATAATAAAAAAGATAGCATAAACCAAAGTCTTTTTAATATGTAGCTGAGTATAAAAACCCCAGTAAGCTAACCCTTCGTTTACAACTGTAAGAAACAACAATAACACCAGCAACCTGAAACTACCGGGCTGAAGCTTTGTAAAAAGCACCAGCCCGGTTAAAAATGCAGCTAACTCGAAAAAGTAATTTAGATAAAAGGTATTCACTACTATCTGTTATCGATTAAGGGTCTTCATTATGCCAGTCGTCGAAAAATTTGAATCTAAGGCCTTTAATACTGAGTGGAGCAAATTTTGGATTTTCAGCAGGATGCCAACCACCGATTACCATTGAATAACGATTATTCATTTTGGCAGCCCGTTGATTATAGACCTCATCCCCAGGTATACCGGCGGCCGCAAATCCGGTTGTGTCATATTTTGCAAATGCAAAACCTAAAGTATCCAGGTTATTGTCGAGCATATATCTGTATAAAAACTCAATATTTTCTTTGCTGATCTTTAATAAATGAGTTTGATCTATAGCCCTGGCCTGGTACTCTTTCTGAAACATACTGGTATAATGACGGCCGATAGACTCTGAAATTGGAATAGCTGCAGCTATTTTTCCTTCCCCCCGCAATTTCCCTATCGAGTCAATTTTTTGTACATATTTATTGTACCCCGAATCTAATTGCTGACAAATACCGTCGCATTTACAGTTACTATCTGCACCATTGTTGCATGATAAAAAAACAAGCGGAGCAAACAAAGCAGTTACCATCCATAATAGGATTTTCATTTTAAAATAGTTTTGGTGAAAGAATTTATCAAATTACCGCACAAATTTCATATGTACAAATCTGGCTGCCTATCGTTTTTTAAACCTGATGTTACCGTGTTTTCACCCAATATTCCTAGTAATTATATTACTTCCTCAAAAGGCCAACAACCCCAGCTACCCGGCGCCGCGGAAAAAGAAACGTTTAAAAAATCGAAAAGGAAGGGGGTGAAGAGTAGTAAGGGGTTGTTTGATTAAGGGTGAAAACACCGTAGTAAATTGGGTGTATAGGCTAGTTGTTTTTTTTCATCTTCAAATATTTTTGTAAACATAACAGGTTGGAATCCTCCAACAATGCTGTACCTGACACATGATAATATAAAACCAAAAATAACGAGTATGAAAAAATTGTTTATACCAATATTATTTGCATTGATCTCTAAAGAAGGATTCTCTCAAAGCTTAGAGAAAATAAAAGCCGACCCAAGTCAAAAAGTTAAAATAGATGAGTTTAAACAAGCTATCAACAGACAGTTTACCAAAGTTGTAACCGGAACAGCATTTGGTAATATTGGGAATTTTGCAGCAATCAGTACAGATTCCAAGTCATTTTCCTTTTCTGGAAATTTTGTAGCGAATAAATCTGTGATTGGCGTTGAGGTATCTGGAGGGGCGACAGAAGGTATTTTTAAACTATTCAACAACGAAGTTCTTAACTCGAACTTTTCAGGTGAAATTAAATTTCACCAAATCCTGAAGACGGGTTTTGTTTCAAGAAATTCATTTGAAGTTTCTGAAATAATAGCCCAAATTTCGGAAGCTCATATCCAGTATAGTAAAGATTCATTGGCAATAGTAAAACGAAAAGATTTTTATAAAACTCAGGTAGAAATATTTAACAATGAAACTAAAATTATCGAAGCCTCCAAACAATTGGTTAAAGTAGATTCTCAATTGTTAGTTGTGCCAATAACAGATAAAACAAAAGACAGTTTAAGTGCAATAAAGGGAAACCTTCAATTCGAAATTGAAAACCACAAACTAAACGTCATAATATTAAAAAAACAACTTGATAAAATCAATGAGAGTGGGTATTTCGAAAAAGAAACTTTTAAGAAGGCCCAACAAAGAGATGATAGAATAATTGAATTAGAAAAGAAAAAAAAGAATACTGATCTGCTAGAAACAGACATAACCTGGCTTTCCTTCGGATTTAGGGCAAAAAATAATGAAATTAAACTTTTCGCACCTCTTAATCCACCAGCCACTCATTTTGGTGATACTAGTTTTGTAAGCCGCAGGCTTTCAGCTTCAATTTCAAGGTTCCGCAGTACTATAACCCAAAACAGAGATTTTTATTTATCCACCGGAATTTATTTGGATTATACCACAAATTTTAACTCTCTAAAAAAAGTTGAGATAGAAGAAGCAGTGCCTGTAAATGGCAATCCACAGCAGGCGGTTAAAAAAACAATTAACGCCTATCAGGGAGCATATGAAGAAGGAATAGTTGAGCTGACATTGTTTTGTGACTATTATAAATTTTGGGGTCCGGCTAACACATTAGTTGGCCTACACCTTAACCCTACCTTAAACTATTCAGGAAAAATAAAAAAACCAGTTTCTAATTTTTACTTTGGAATAATTATCCCATTTGTTGAAAAGGAAAAGCAAGCTTCAAAAGTAAATCTGGAAGTATTTTACAGCAAGCAAGATATTTTTAATGATTTAAACATTAAAACAAAATCAAGTTCATTTGGATTAAGGGCAGCATTGCCAATAACATCAATAAAATAATAAATCATGATTTATTACCAGGCAGTTTGCAGAAACCATGGTTGGAGAAGCAGACTATTTGTAACCGAATTAGGTGCGATAAATGCAGCTAATGATTACAGGAATAATAACCCCGGCCCACATCAAATGGT
>CAYVSH010000050.1:0-20451 GCA_964453625.1 uncultured Chitinophaga sp. | reverse complement strand
ACCCCAACTGTTCATGATTTGAAATGCACCTCCAAATTTCCTGTCATCATATCCAATAACAGTCATAGCATGTCCACCCATTCCCATTTGTGATCCATCCATACCTGCAGGTGTCCAAAGTTCCTGACCCATCATATCCTGCATAAAACTTTGTCCGACCATCATACCAATAGCAACAGGAGCATTTTTATTCAAATGCTCTTTAATACCACGGACACTAATTTCATTGATATTATCTCCATTGGTGATTCGGGTAAACCCATGTATCACATTTTGTCTTCCTATCTGTTTGGCAGATTCACCGGGTATCCGGTCACAATCTTTTTCATCGTACGGATATTGGCTTAACGAAACACCACCATTTCGTTGCATGGCTTCCATTGCCCTTTGAAGATAAGAGCCCTGGCATCCTTCCAGTTTTATCTGGTTATACAAATAAGAGGGGCTGAAAACAATTTGATTGGGATCAGTACCCGTAGCTGCAGCTGCTAAAATAGTCTGTGCAGAGTAAGCACAACTCCAGGCCACACAACTTCCCTGGCTTCCCTGGTTTCCTCTTTCTGGTGCAAACCGCAACAGTGATACGGCTTCGGGTAAAGGATTTTTTCCTGCATCATCTTCCAATCCTTCATACACAGATGCTTTATTGAACTCAGACGGATTGAAATTATATCCGCTTTCTGAAAACTTCTTTACCACATCAGCTACATTACAGCCACCACCACGGAACAGGAAAAAAGCACCTGCGGCTATTACTAACAAGAAAATTATTCCTTTCCCTTTGAATAAACCCATCAACATGGGTAATAAAGAAAGCAGTCCACCACCACCACCAGGTAAACCTGGTTTTCTTCTGCCACCACCACCATCGTCATCCCGTTGGTTTGGATCATTGGGATCATCTGTCATTCTGATAGGCATAGTAAAAATTTTTTTGTTATAGAAATCGTATTAAAAATAGGAAGTTCAGATGAATATACTTGTCGCTGTTCTTTGTATTCTAATTATTTTTTGATTCTGCAACGATTATGGAGAAGATTCGTCAAATTTGTTGATTATTTGCAAGATTCATTATTTCAACCGACAGAAGTTTTTATGAAAAAAATAGCAGCATCACTTATACTTATTTCTATTGCATTCGTTTCTGTTGCACAAACAGTTTCAGGAAAATTAAAGATTCAGCAAGGGCAGACTTTCGAAATAGAAATGAAAACAAAGACAGTTATTTCACAACAGGCTATGGGCCAGGCAATCGAATTCAATGTTGATGCCACTGCCAATCATTCTTACCAGGCTACTAATGCCACAGAAGATAACACTACATTCCGCCATGAAGTACAAAAAATAACTTTTGCTTTTGATGGTATGGGACAGAAAAGCAAATTTGATTCTGATTCAGAGAAAGACATGAAGGGGCCATTTGGAAAACCAGTAAAAGATATACTTGAAAAAAAGTATGATGTAATTATTGATCCGACTGGCAATGTGATGATGGCTTTCCCCGAAAAAATAACATTAGCAGAAGGTGACAGCCGCATGGCCATTATTATGAATATGCTGAAAGAAGTAATGGACCTTGTTCAGCCACCACAGAAGGGAAGTGCAAGTTTTTTCAAAGTATTACCCGATACAACTTCTTCTGTTGGCAGTACCTGGAAGACATCAACCGAGGCAAACGGTGGTTTTATAACTACCAATTATACTATTTCAGAAATTACAGATTCAACAATTGTAGTTGACTTTACTGAAACATCAAATTCTGTAACCAAGGCTGAAATGATGGGAAACCCGACAATGACCAAAATGAAAAATAATTCAACCGGGAAGATCACTCTGGATAAAGCTACCAATATCATCAAAGAGAAAACAATGACCACCGAATCGTCTGGAACAACTGAAACATCTTTTGGTGATTTACCGGTTACTTCGAAAACAACAACAACGATTGTTGTAAAGCCTAAACTATAAAAGCACCTGGTTTCTTAACAAATCATCCATCTCATCTCTTTTACGGATGAGATTTGCTTTCCCATCTCTGATCAATGCTTCCGCTGGTTTGAACCGGGCATTGTAATTAGAAGACATTTCAAAACCATAAGCTCCGGCGTTGTGAAAAGCCAGTAAGTCTCCTTCCCGTATCTCATTTATTTCCCTGTCGGAACCAAACGTATCTGTTTCACAAATATTTCCGGTAATGGTATATACCTTTTTTACTCCTCCAGGATTAGAGATATTTTCTATCTCATGCCATGCATCATACATCATGGGACGTATCAAATGATTAAGGCCACTGTTGACTGCAGCAAAAACAGTGGCGCCATTATCCTTTAATACTGTAACCTTTGTAACAAGGTAACCACAGGCACTAACTAAAAATTTTCCTGGTTCAAACCAAAGCTTAAATTTCTTATTGCCGGCTACTGGGTGGCTATCA
This sequence comes from uncultured Chitinophaga sp., assembly GCA_964453625.1. Classification (GTDB taxonomy): domain Bacteria; phylum Bacteroidota; class Bacteroidia; order Chitinophagales; family Chitinophagaceae; genus JJ008. Next base: position 18,017 of record CAYVSH010000050.1, on the reverse strand, counting down.
AATGTTTCTTTTATTTTCTGAGCTAATAAATTCACATCTGTTTCTTCTTCACCTGCATGATAAGGCACTTTAAACCCACCGCCGAGGTCAATCACTTCCAGCTCGGGAAAATGAGGGATCAGATCAAACAATACTTCAATTCCTTTTACAAAAACATCCGCATCTTTTATATCACTGCCCGTATGGATGTGCAATGTGCGGATAAAAAGATCAGTTGATCGAATTACTGCTTCTATCTTTTCTAACTGGTCAACCGGAATACCAAACTTACTCCCATCATGGCCGGTCGAGATTTTTAGATTTCCACCCGCCATTATATTCGGCCGCATACGGATACCGACAGGATAAGAATGGCCAAACTTCTTTCCGAATTTTTCCAGGTTAGAAAGGCTGTCTATATTGATATGCACTCCGGCAGCTGCTGCTTCCTCTATTTCTGAAAAATCAATCCCGTTGGAAGTATACAGTATCCTTTCCGGTTCAAACCCGGCTTGTAATGCCAGTTTTACTTCATTGATAGAACTGCAATCAACATTACAGCCGATCTCTTTTATGTAACGAAGAATATTGATATTCGTTAATGCCTTGCTGGCATAAAAAAATGTTGTGTCCTGCTTTGCAAAAGCATTTGTAAGTTTTTGGTATTGTTCTTTTATTTTTTCGGCATGATAGATATACAAAGGTGTTCCAAACTCTTTTGCAGCATTGATCAATTGTACGTTGGATAATTGCTCCGGCATAATTGCGAATATACTAAGCAACAGAGTATGAAGTGCAACAAGTCAAGGGGTGGAAAACAAAAAAGCCACAGCAAATGCCATGGCTTTATCTTGTTTATTTCTTTTTTTAATTTTCCTCTCCTTCACCAGCATCCTTATTGATGATCAGTTCTCCATCATCACTTACTGCCAGGGCTTCTATTTCATCATTATCATCATTCTTATTCTCACCAGGCTGTATTGTATCTTTTATAGAAGTGGGTTCTATCACCTGGTTAGCCAATACATCTTTTATTTGCGGCAATTCCTCAGATGAGTTGATCCCGAAATAATCCATGAAATTTTTTGAGGTAGAATATAACAATGGCTGGCCCGGTGCATGTTCATTTCTGCCACTGATAATGATCAATTCTTTTTCAAGTAATTTATGAACTGCATAATCGGAGCTTACACCACGAATAGCTTCAATCTCACCTTTTGTTACCGGTTGCTTATAGGCAATTATTGACAGAGTTTCCAACGCTGCAGAAGAAAGGCGTTTCATGAATTTCTCGCCGTTCAATTGTGCAACTGTTTTATGAAACTCTTTGCGGGTTAAAAACTGCCAGCCGCCACCGCTTTGTACAACTTCGAACGGGTAAAAATCAGCACTGTATTTTTCAGTTATCCCTTCCAACGCAGCTTCCACCTGGTCAAGGGTTACTTTATCATCCATAAAACCAAGTGCATTATTCACCAGTTCAGTTATTTCCAAAGTAGGCAAAGGCTTATCGCTGGCAAAGATCAGTGCTTCAATATGTAGTATCAGGTCAGGTAAAGTCATAAGGTCAAAAATGTCAAATTAGTCAAATATAAAGAGGCAAGGTAACTACTGAATGTAAAAAGTAAAAATGAGGTTATTCACAATTTATCGGTATCACCTGAAGAACCTATAGCATTAATATATCCAAACATCAAACGAAAATATGTATCTAATTTTTGTGAAAGAAGATTAAAATCTTCATCAGTAACAAGACCTCTTGCCTTTGCTTTCACAGAGGCCGATAAAGTTTCTTTTGCAGAGCCACGGCTATAATAACAGAAATTTTTATTCTCTTTAAAATGAAACCTTCCGTATCCTTCGCTAATATTCAGTGCAATTGAATCTGCAGCATTCACAAACTGTGCCCCTAATGTCTTCTTCGGAAAATATTCCCATTTGTCAACAATCTTCCAAACAGTCTCGCCAATCTCCATGGCTACTTTGTAAACTTCAAGGTCTTCCAACTTTAAACCCTTAGCCATTTGACTAATTTGACATTTTTGACTTGCCTGACTTATTTGACCGATTTGACTTATTTGACCAATTTGACCAAATATGACTTATCTCTCAGCCTATCCGTTCAGCGCCGCAGCACCACTTACGATCTCAGTTAATTCAGTAGTAATGGCAGCCTGCCTTGCCCTGTTGTAGGATATCTTCAATGCCCTGAGCAGCTCATTGGCATTTTCACTGGCTTTGTCCATAGCAGTCATCCTTGCACCATGTTCTGAAGCATTGGAATCAAGTACTGCTTTATATAATTGTGTGTTGAGGATCTTTGGCATTAACTCAGCTATCAGTTCTTCTTTAGAAGGATCATAAATAAAGTCAGCATTTGTAGCACCTTCTTTTTTCTCTACTTTTGGAATAGGTAGAAACCGTTCTACTACAAACCGCTGTGTTGCTGCATTTTTAAACTGGCTGTAAACAATCTCCACTACATCAAACTCTTTTTCTTCAAAAGCTTTCATCGCAGCTTTTGATGCCTGCTGCACATTTTCAAAAGTCAGGTTCAGGAAAATATCTTTATAAGTAGCATCCGCTTTGAAATTATTCTTGGCAAAATGCTCATATCCTTTTTTACCAATGTTCCAAATGGTAACATTGCCTTTTTTAAGCTGGCTGTTGTATTTCTCTGCGATTGTTGCTTTGGCTAATTTGATGGTATTGGCATTAAATGCACCCGCAAGTCCACGGTCGCTGGTAATAACAACCAGCAATACTTTTTCTACCGGACGTTCAGCAGCCAATGCCAGGCTGGTATCACCTTCGCTGTTACTCACAATATTGCTAAGCATTTCCTGTAGCTTCTGTGCATAAGGCCGCATTTGAATAATAGCATCCTGTGCACGGCGCAGTTTCGCTGCACTAACCATTTTCATCGCTTTAGTAATCTGCTGGGTGCTTTGTACTGATTTTATGCGGTTACGAACCTCTTTTAATTGTCCTGCCATTGTGGGAGAGATATTTCTTTTAAAAATAAGCTGGTCACATTTGTCAGATAAGTCAAATGTAAGCCTGACTTATATGACCAATTTGACTTTTTTGACATCCTTTCTTTTCCGGCCGCAAAAGTACGGTGTTGGGGCTAAAAATCCATAGTCTTAATAAAATAATAGAAGCTGAAATGTGGATAAAGTTTGAGATACAAAAGTATGCTAAGTGCCTTTAATCCATCAGGTTAATAGTTCGCCTTAAAGTATAGTTGATCCTAAACCTGCCTTTAATTTGTTCACCCATTTCCACGGGTCTTTCAAATTCCCGGATAAACTCCAGTAAAACAGGGCCGCTTGCCAGCTTGTTGAGGTCTTCTTTAGAAATTACGAGTTGGTTATTTCGTACCGTATCAATCCTGTTAATTCCATCATTTAAAAAAACCGTGTCGGTCATCAAAAGGCGGATTCGTTCTGAACTTTCAAGACCGGCAAATTCAAGTTGGATGTCTTCTCTAGGTACTGTCTCCGGAAATGTGGTAAGTAATTCCATTGGTGCAAATATGAATTCTTCTACATAGTCTTCACTTCCCATACCAGATAATACAATTTTGTGTTTGCCTTTAAACTCCTGTATGGGTTTATTCAATTCGTAAAAGGTTCCATTCATGGCAGAACTATCGGCAACCAACTCTTCATCGTCGAGCAATACTCTCATCCCTTCCGGCATAGTAAAAGCATCCCCTGTTTTATTATCATCCCTGAATTTCAACAGTACCGTTAAGTTATCATAGCCTTCTTCAGCAGTAATTTTATAATCAAAGTAAATATTAGTTACAATCAGATCTGCATCTGCCTTTTTGTCTTTGCTTTTGCAGCTATAAATGAACAGCAAACCTGTTAACAATAAATACTTCCCTAATCTGCCATTGAAAAACTGTAGCATACCCGCAATTTAAGCAAGACACCTAAATAATCATGGCGTAATATCTGAATTGGCAGCTTCTTTCAGGCGGTTGTATTCCAGCACCAGATTAGAATATCTGGTTTTTCCTTTCTTACTAAAATTTTTCAGTTCATCCAGATTTTCTTCTTCAGTAAGCATCATAACAGCTTTTTTCCAGGATGAAATCAACTTCATACCAGGCTTATAGCCAGAATGTTTAGTTAGAAAATAGTATGGCTCCGTAGTATCACCTTCATATAAATAGATAACATGAAGTGATGCATACTTCCCTTTTACGAGACGTTGAAAAAAGTACCACTCTTCATTTAAGTAACCGTTTTTACTTTTTTTAACTTCATCTAATAGCGGATTTTTTTTTGATTCAAAGAATCCATTACATAAGAACGATTTTCCATGTTTGTTCCTGAAATAAGCTTTTACATCGCCTGCATTAAGAATGCGAATTGAATCATTTGGGAAAACGACCACAAATTTTTCATGGCCATTAAAAAAACGCTTTGCCCCTTTTATACCCTCGGATTTAGGATTCTCCGGGAAAAAACATTTAATAGTATCGTTTTTCCAGGTAATAATATAATCACCTGTTTCCTGAGATTTAAGGTTGCTAAAAAAAAGAAGAAAAATAAAGTAAATAAATGCCTTTTTCATCTTTAAAACTTTTGAATGTATCAGTTAAATAACCTTATTAAACCACTGAAGCAATTACATTATCTTTGCTACCCCTTCAAAAAAAGGGGTGATTCCTGTCAAATTGGCCTGTAATGGTTTTATAGCACCTTATTTGACTAAATAAAATTCTTAAAAAACCCGCAAAGGTTAAATACCCAATACCACGTAAATATGTTAGGTTTTATTTCAAAAATTTTCGGCGGAAGCAAATCGGAAAAGGATGTTAAAAAGATTCAGCCTCTCGTCAGCCAGATCAATCGTTTTTTTGAATCGTACCAATCCATCAGCAATGATGAATTACGGGGAAAAACACAGGAATTCCGGAGCCGTATCAAAGATCATTTATCTGAGATTGATACAGAAATAGCAGCAAAAAATAAAGCGGCGGATGAACTTCCCTTTAATGACCTTGGTGGCAAAGATGCTATCTACCAGGAAGTAGATAAATTGAAAAAAGACAGGGACAAAAAGATCGAAGAGATCCTTGAGGAATTACTTCCGGAAGCATTTGCGGTAGTAAAAGAAACTGCCCGTCGTTTTAAAGAAAATACTGAAATCATTTCTACCGCCACACAACTTGACCGTGACCTCAGTGTAAAAAAGAAACATATAGAAATAGATGGTGATAAATCAATCTTTAAAAATACATGGTCAGCCGGTGGTTCAGATGTAACCTGGAACATGGTGCACTATGATGTACAGTTGATCGGTGGTGCCGTATTGCACCAGGGAAAGATCGCAGAGATGGCAACCGGTGAAGGAAAGACATTAGTATCTACTCTTCCCGCATACCTCAATGCCTTGGCTGGTGAAGGAGTTCATATTGTAACAGTAAATGATTACCTGGCCCGCCGTGACCAGGAATGGAACGGAACCATTTTTGAATGGCTGGGCTTAACGGTAGATTGTATTGATAAACATCAACCCAATACGGAAGAAAGAAGAAAAGCATATCTGGCAGATATCACTTATGGAACCAATAATGAATTTGGTTTTGACTACCTGCGAGACAACATGGTACATACTCCTGAAGAAATGGTGCAACGCAAACATCATTATGCCATGGTGGATGAAGTAGACTCAGTATTGATAGATGATGCAAGAACTCCTTTGATCATTTCAGGCCCGGTTCCAAAAGGTGATGACCAACAATACCATATACATAAACCTAGGATACAGCAACTGGTGCAGGAACAGGAAAGAATTGTCCGTAATTGTTTGACGGAAGCAAAAAGATTAATAGCAGCTGGTGACGATGATCCAAAATCCGGCGGACTTTATTTATTCAGGGCACACCGTGGCTTACCCAAATATGGCCCGGTGATAAAATACCTGAGTGAACCCGGTATCAAAGTAAAAATGCAGAAGGCAGAAAATTATTACCTGCAGGACCAGATGCGGAATATGCATATAGTTGATGAAGAACTGCTATTCCATATCGATGAAAAAAATAATTCAGTTGAGCTTACTGAAAAAGGCTTAAATATCATTACCAAAACAGGTGAAGACCCAGACTTTTTTGTGATGCCGGATATTGGAGTAAAATTGGCTGAAATAGAAAAAAGTGAAATATCTGCAGAAGAAAAACTACAACAGAAAGAACATATTTTAAATGATTATGCACAGAAAGCAGACAGAATTCACACAGTGCAGCAATTACTAAAAGCATATAGCTTGTTTGCAAAAGATGTAGAATATGTTGTGATAGATGGTGCTATTAAAATTGTAGATGAACAAACAGGCCGTATAATGGAAGGCCGACGCTATAGCGATGGATTACACCAGGCACTGGAAGCAAAAGAGAATGTAAAGATCGAAGCAGCCACACAAACCTATGCCACTATTACCTTGCAGAACTATTTCCGGATGTATCACTAGCTGGCTGGCATGACCGGTACGGCAGAAACAGAAGCCGGTGAATTATGGAGCATATATAAATTGGATGTGGTGAGTATCCCTACCAATATGAAACTGATAAGGGACGACAGGCAGGATCTTGTATATAAAACGAAGAGAGAAAAATATAAAGCTGTAATTGATGAAATAGAAAAATTACGTAATGCTGGCCGCCCCTGCCTGGTTGGTACTACCTCTGTGGAAGTAAGTGAATTACTGGGCAGAATGCTTCAACAGAAAAAAATTCCGCATAATGTATTAAATGCAAAACAACATGCCAGGGAAGCACAGGTTGTTGCAGAAGCTGGTTTAGCTGGTGCTGTTACCATTGCTACTAATATGGCCGGTCGTGGTACGGATATTAAACTCGGACCAGGTGTAAAAGAAGCTGGTGGTTTGGCTATCATCGGTACTGAAAGACATGAAAGCCGCCGTGTTGACAGGCAGTTGCGTGGCCGTGCAGGTCGCCAGGGAGACCCCGGAAGTTCTCAGTTTTATGTTTCACTGGAAGATGACCTGATGAGGATGTTCGGCAGTGAACGTATTGCATCATTAATGGATAAACTCGGTTACAAAGAAGGAGATGTTATTCAACACAGCATGATCAGCAATAGCATTCAACGGGCACAAAAGAAAGTAGAAGAAAACAACTTTGGTATCCGTAAAAGACTGCTTGAATATGATGATGTGATGAACAAACAACGTAACGCAGTGTATGAAAAAAGAAACCATGCACTGTTTGGAGAGAGATTGGCGTTGGATATTGACACATCTTTCTCGGCAGTTGCAGGAAGCCTGATTGATTCATTCCGTGAGCAGGAAGATTTTGAAGGATTTAAGATGGCCTGTATTGTCAACTTCGGTCTTGATACAACTATAGATGAAGAAACCTTCAAAAGAGGTGAGATAAATGGTTTAATCGACAGGTTATACACCGAAGCAACTGAAAAATATAACAGTCATAAAGCTGAATTACAAAAACAGGCAATCCCTGTTTTCAAAAATATCAGGTTGACACAAGGAAGCCATATTGAAAATGTCGTTGTACCGTTTACAGATGGCCGTAAAGGAATGAATGTGCTGACCAGTCTTGATAAAACATTGAGTAGTTCAGGTGTTGAATTGACCAACTCATTGGAAAAAACGATCACCCTTGCTGTAATAGATGATGCCTGGAAAGAACACCTGAGGGCAATGGACGACCTGAAACAAAGTGTACAAACGGCTTACCTGGAACAAAAAGACCCATTAGTTATTTATAAGATGGAAGCCTATAACCAGTTCAGTAGCATGAATACAGAGGTTAATAAGAATATTGTGTCTTTCCTTTGCCATTCATCAATCCCGATACAACAAGATAATACACCCCTGAAAGAGGGCCGCCAGCAAAAAACCGATATGAGCAGGATGCGGGCCAATAAGGATGAAGTGGACGCAGCTGGACAGGATTATGCAGCCAACGAAAGAGACAGATTTGAACCTGGTGGTCCTGATGATGTGGCTGTAAAACAAGAACCTGTAAAGGTCGGACCTAAAATTGGCAGGAATGACCCTTGCCCTTGTGGAAGTGGTAAAAAGTACAAGCAATGCCATGGAAAAGACGCATAAGCTTGCAGAGATTATAAAATGTGGGAAACGAAAAAGATGAAAATTCTTTTTTTTAAGCAAAATAATTTTAGGTTTGTCACTTAAACATTAAACCAAAAACCAAAAACATGAAAAAATTTCTTGCAGTACTTGCACTGGTAGGCATCATGTCTTCTTGTAAAGACAAAAAGAATGAAGAGCCAAAAACAGAACCAACTGAAACTCCGACTACAACTGAGCCAACAACCACTGAGCCGACAACTACCACTACTGATGGTGTCCCAACTTTCAGTGATCCTGATGTGACTGCTTATGTTAAATCTTATGAAGATTACATTGCTGCTTACAAAGCTGCTGTTGAAAAAAAAGATATGAGTAAAATGGCTGATCTGGGTAAAATGGGTACAGACCTTGCCACTAAAGGGACTGCTGCAGCACAGAAATTAGCAGGCAATCCTGAAGATGCAAAAAAATTAGCAGATTACATGACAGCAAAAGCTAATGAAGTGATGGAGCTTTCAAAAAAACTTACCGGAATGTAATTTTTTAAATGAGTTATATGATAGACCCGGTAAATAACTACCGGGTCTTTTTTTGTCTCCACCTTAATCAAATAACACATAGCTTATTTACGGATGGTATTCTTTATCTTAGATTACCAAAACTTAACATGACAGAATGTATCGGGTAACCAAAAAGAAAGTACACGGACTACTTCATCCGGAAATTGTAGGCGATGAAAAGTGGGATAAGATCATCAATGTTTTCATAATCGTCCTTATTATTTTAAATGTAATTGCTGTAATGCTAGAAACCGTTCCATCACTACATGATGATTATTTTGAACAGCAATTCTTTCATTATTTCGATCTTGTATCAGTAATCATTTTTACAATTGAATATGTACTGCGGGTGTGGAGCAGTAATCATGAAGAAAAGTATAAGCATAGTTTATGGGGAAGGCTAAAATACATGGCTTCACCGGCAGCATTAATTGATGTGCTGGCTATTCTGCCATTTTATCTGCATACCATCATTGGTTTGGATCTTCGTGTACTTAGGATACTCAGGCTGATGCGTTTTTTCAGGCTTTTCCGGCTTACTGCGTATATGAAGTCGGCCCAGATGATCACCAATGTTTTCAAAAAACGTATCAATGAACTGGCACTTAGCTTTATCCTGGTAATTTTTTTAGTGATCATTGCTTCCTGTGCACTTTACTTTGCTGAACATGAACCACCCGGAAACCATGAACTATTTACAAGTATTCCAGCCACGATGTGGTGGGCTGTCGTTACTCTAACCACTACAGGTTACGGCGACATGGTTCCCTTTACCGATATCGGAAAAGCAATGTCTGCCCTTATCATGCTTACGGGTGTCGCCTTTTTTGCACTACCAGCCGGTATAATTACAGCTGGCTTTCTTGAAGAGTTCCGAATAAACCGGATAAAAAAGACACATAAATGCCCCTATTGCGGTGAGGACCTGGATATTGAAGATGAAAAAGCTCATAAGCATGAAAAAGCCGGATAAGTAAACTTACCGGCTTAAACTAGCTTTCTTAAAAAAGAAATCTTAGAACCCTTTTTTCTTCAATTCATATTTCTGGTTAAACCTGTCATTTAGCAATTTATGCTTATCGGTCAGGTCAATTTTTCTTCCCTGTATAAATGCATCAGTAACATTGCTGGTTCTCATATCTAAAATATCTCCTTCACTTACTACTATGTTAGCATCTTTACCAACCTCTATACTGCCTGTTTTATCTGCAACACCCATAATTTTTGCTGCATTTAATGTTATAGCTGCCAATGCTTCTTCTTTTGTTAACCCATAAGCTGCTGCCGTTCCGGCATTGAATGGCAGGTTGCGTCCACGGGTTTGTGCATCATCATCTGAAATGGCAAACAACACTCCTGCCTTTTGCAATGCAGCGGCTGTTTTATAAGGTTGGTCAACATCATCATCTGCTGCAGTAGGCAAACTGTGTGGCTGAGACAGTATTACAGAAACATTATGCTGTTTTAATAATGCAGGTATCTGGAAACTTTCACTGCCGCCAACTATTACAAGGTCTACATCAAACTCCTTTACAAAATCTATTGCAACCAGCATTTGTTTTACAGTGTTGCCATGCATATATAGTTTCTGAGATTTATTAAACAGTCCTTTTAATGCTTCGAATTTCAAATTGGTTTCGGTATGTGTTGGTTCATTGTAATACGCCTTAGCTTCCCTGAAAAATGCTTTCAATCCTTCCATTTTTTCTAACCCCTCCTTTACAGGATCAGATGCAGGTTGTTGTGGGCCACTGCCGCCTCCGCCACCAAATCTCCCGCCTGTAGGTCTCGCCAATAACGAAGGCATTGTAACATGAATACCTCCATCTGTTTTATATGCAGCATCCTCCCAATTCCATGCATCAAGTTGTACAACAGAAGATGTACCGGCTACAAAACTTCCTTGTGGAACGATATTGGCCAGCAATATCCCATTAGAACGGAGCGTATTGATCACTTTTGAATCAGTATTGTAAGCAACCAACGATCTTACATTCGGATTCATATCGCCGATCTCCCTTGCATCCTGTGTAGCTTTTACCGAATTTATTTCATTAAGACCTAAGCTGCTGGTTGGTAATATTAATCCCGGATAAACATGCTTACCACTTGCATCTGTAACATCTGCACCTGCGGGAACAGAAACATTAGCTCCGACCTCTTCAATTTTACCATCTTTTATTTTAATGGTTCCGTTTTCAATCACTTTACCATTACCAAGATGAATTGTTGCGTTTTTAATATAGGATACTCCTTTATGCGGCTTGGCCGGCAGTACGGTTTCCTGTGCATTAGCTGCTAAAAAGAAACCAATTGATAGCGTTAAAAATATTTTTTTCATATGCTTTCTTTTTAGTTGTTATCATTTAAATCATCAGCATCAATCACCAACAATCCGTGGCTGTGCCCATGGTCGCTGCAAGTGTGCATGATCTGGTATGATGGCTGTGCAGGTACAGTTGGCCCTCCGCTTCTTTTTTCACCATTCATTTTTCTAACCAGGCGCAGTCTTTCTTCATCAATCCTTTTTTGCATCTGCTCATCTTTTTGCCTGTCAAAATAAATGATACCGTCAACTATGGTATATAATGCCTTTGTATAAATAGCAAGCGGATGATCACTCCACAAAACCACATCAGCGTCTTTACCGGCTTTCAGACTTCCTACTTTATCATCCACATGCAGCATTTTAGCGGGGTTCAGTGTAACCATCTTTAAAGCCTCTTCTTCAGTTACACCACCATACTTCACAATCTTGGCAGCTTCCTGGTTCAGACGCCGGGCCATTTCGGCATCATCACTATTAATGGCAACTGTTAATCCAACTTTCTGCATGATGGCTGCGTTGTATGGTATTGCATCTTCTACTTCCATTTTATAAGCCCACCAGTCAGAAAAAGTAGAAGCATATGCTCCATGCTTCAACATTTTATCTGCCACTTTATATCCTTCCAATATATGGGTAAGGGTATTGACTGTATATCCCATTTTCTCACCCATTTGCATGGCCATATTTATTTCACTCTGCACATAAGAGTGACAAGTAATGAATCTTTTCTTTTCCAGTATCTCTACCAAAGCATCCAGTTCAAGATCTCTTCTTGGAGCTACTGCTACAACTCCTTTTTTATTCTTGTTCGCTTCATACTCTTTCCATGCCTTTTGATAATCTTTTGCTCTTGTAAAGGCATCGATCAATACCTGCTCCACTCCCATCCTGGTGTCTGGAAACCGGTTATTTCCTCCGGGAATACTAAAGTTGGAACGTTTTACATTTTCTCCAAGGGCAAACTTTATCTGCCCCGGCCATCCTTTGAATTTCAACTCATCATCATTGGCACCCCAGCGAAGTTTTATCAATTGGGTTTGTCCGCCGATCACATTTGCTGAACCATGCAGGATATGTGATGTTGTAACACCGCCACTCAATTGGCGATAAATATTTATGTCATCAGGATTTAAATTGTCAGCAATACGAACTTCTGATGAAACGCTTTGACCACCCTCATTGATTGAAGCGGCTGCAATGTGTGAATGCTCATCAATAATTCCGGCTGTTACATGTTTACCTGTTCCATCAATCATCCTTGCTGATGCATCAGACAGGTTTTTGCCAACTGCGGCAATTTTTCCATTCTTAATTAATACATCTGTATTTTGTAATATACCTTCTTTCTCATTTGTCCATACCGTTGCGTTCTTAATCAGGATTGTTTCCTGTTTAGGTTGCTGGCTCTGATCCCAGCCAAATGGTTCAAAGGGGAATATCACTTTACCGATTTCTGGAGCATCTTTCTTTTTTGCAGCAGTATCAGGTTTTGGTTCCGCCGCTTTTACAAATGTTGCCGTCCATGTCAATGAATTACCGAGTGAATCAATACCTGTTCCATTCCACTCATTTCCGCTGCTGATACCACTTAGTCTTGGTGCATTGGCCGGCAACGTTTGTTCGGCACCAGCCCCGGTTCTTCCACCTGCCGGAGGCCGCTGAGTATTTTCAGGCATTGTTGCAGGCCTTTGGCGACGGGTCATTGGGGCATAACTAAGCTTCACCACTTTTCCATCCTGGCTGAATTTTGTATTCAGCGTATCTTTCCCGATCAAGGTTGCAGAACTGGTGCTTTTTACATCCAGTGTATATTTTTCATCACCACCTGGTGTGTTAATGATAATATTATAAGTACCGGCAATAAAGTTATCATCCTTCACTACATACTTGTTGCCCTGTACGTAATTATATTGAATGGCAGTTTTCGCATCAAACAATGGTCCGTTGGTAATTAAAAAGTTTGCCAGTTTCCCTGCATCAAGACTTCCCACTTTATCATAGATTCCTAAAGCTGTTGCAGGTGTTTTTGTCAAAGCATCCAGCACTTTATTCTCAGATAAGCCGTACTCCATGGCTTTACGAAGATTGGTCCAGAACTGGTTTACACTACGCAGATCAGAAGTTGTAAGACAGAAGGGTATTCCTGCTTTTTCAAAAGCAACAGCATCAGCCGGTGCCATTTCCCAATGCTTCATATCAGTAAGCGATACAAACCTTGCATCATTTGGGTCCTCCACATCCTGTGCCACCGGGAAATTGAGAGGAACAATAAATGTTGCATTGGTAGCTTTCATTTCTTTGATACGCTGGTATTCATTTTGTCCTGCTTTGATTAAATATTGTACCCCGAACTCATCGCCTATTCTATCAGCTCTTAATGCATTCCATTTATCATTGGCTTCAAAAATTTGAGGTAAACCTAAATTATCATTCCATGCCTGCAGGCTAAGATTAAGTCCTTCTGCTGCTGGTTTAGTTTTATACCATTGCGCATCCAGGAAAGTCTGGCGCAGTAATGCTATTGAACCCATCATAGAGCCGGGATAACTTTGGTTGGAAGTGCCTTTATTAAATGAATAATGGGCTGATGCTTTTTCTTTTATTATGACAAGATTTTCTTTTTCATCAGCCAGTGTAGCAACAACACCAGTACCTCTTGCAATACCATCTCTTACATGTGATAATATTGTACCAAAACCAGCTTCTCTTAATGGCTTTGCTTTTGTGTTGTCAACTGCAAATATCTTATAGGCATCTACATCAGATTTTATAGCCTGGTTCCAGCCATAAGCTCCTTTTGTTGCATTTTCTAACTGAGGTTGCTGGCCGCTGCCAAAACCGCTACCTGTACGTTGTGGTGTCACCACTCCATAATCTGCATAAATATCAATAAATGATGGATAGATATATTTCCCTTTACAATCTACTTCTACTGCCCCTGCCGGAGCCTTTTGGTTGGCAGCAACACTAATGATCCTGCCATCTTTAATTACAAGTGTGGCATTTATAAAAGTAGTTGCAGCATCTTTTACAATGGTAGCATTCGTAAAAGCATAATATCCATGTCTTGGATTTGCTACTCCGTTTTCAGGAAATGTGGGTTGGGCTGCAACCGGCGTTACATAAGTAAGCGATATAACGATTGCCAGCCATAATCGGGTTTTTCTCATTTAAATGTAGTTTTTAAAAAGAGCCGAATTTATAACAATCCGGTTTACAGAAAATTATTAAAATGATAAATGGCACTCATTTGACGGAAAACAGTTCAAAACCTTTCCCGTGACTTTGGTTATCTTTGAAAGCCTAAAAAAACTACTATGGCAATTGCCAGATCGAATATTTCATTGCCTGATTTTTCACTGTCACCACACATTGACCAGGTTGGAGTGGAAGAAAGAGCTTCCCGGTTTACCAAACGCAGCATTAAGAATGAAGCAAAAGAGAATGGTCTGAAGCTGGTCCTGAATATGATTGACCTGACGACCCTGGAAGGAAAAGATACCGATGGAAAAGTAAAACAGCTTTGTTATAAAGCCATGCATCCGCATGATGCGTTGCCTGGCATTCCAACCGTTGCCGCAGTATGTGTTTATCCAAGTATGGTAAAAGTGGCAAAGAAAGCCTTAGGTGATTCAGGAATAAAAGTAGCATCCGTTTCAACTGCTTTCCCAAGTGGACAGGCTCCAAAAGACGTAAAGATCCGTGACACCAAATATGCAGTGGCAGAAGGTGCAGATGAAATTGATATGGTTATAAGCCGGGGAAAATTTCATGCGGGGGAATACAATTTTGTGTTTGATGAAATAGCTGTAATAAAAGAAGTCTGTGGTGATGCAAGATTAAAAGTGATCTTAGAAACAGGCGAACTCGGAACGTTTGATAAAGTTCGCCGGGCAAGTGATATAGCCATGCATGCCGGTGCTGATTTTATTAAAACATCAACTGGTAAGATACAACCGGCGGCCACCATGCCAGTAACATTAGTAATGTTAGAAGCCATCCGTGATTTTTATTATAAAACTGGTAAGATGATTGGTATGAAACCTGCAGGTGGCATTTCCAAATCAAAACTGGCCTTGCATTATTTAGTGATGGTGAAAGAAGTGCTGGGTGAAGACTGGCTGACAAATGAATGGTTCCGTTTTGGAGCAAGCAGCCTGGCAAATGATGTGTTGATGCAGTTGGTGAAGTTGAAAACTGGGCAGTATCAGAGTGCAAATTATTTTTCAGTTGACTAGCATTTGAATTTATTAGAAAAGTCAGATTTGTTTATAAAATGAAGAGATTTTGGAAGAAATATGGTTTAGGAAATCAAATTACTGTATTAGCAGCATGTTTGTCCCTAATGGTATATTATAAATTCTGGGAAGGAGTACCGGAAAAAAGATGGTTAAGATGGTTTCAAATGTTATTGTTCACTTATTATTTAATTGATAGGGTGGTTTTAGTGATGAGAAAAAATGAAAAGACAAATTCACAATGAAGTATTAATTAATAAGATGAAAATAAATACACTATAATCTTTTCGTAACATTTCGAATATAAGTGTAAGAGTTTAATAAATAAATTATGGCTGTAAAAACAAAAAAAAGCAATACGATCAAATTAAAATTTGATACAAGCTGGACATATTCTCCTGCACCGGAAAGTAAAAGTGCTGCAAGCATTAATAAACAATATGACCTGTTTATAAACGGTGAGTGGCAGAAGCCTTCGTCGAAAAAATATTTTGAAACCATCAATCCTGCAAATGAAGAAAAGCTGAGTGAAGTAGCGGAGGCAAATGAAGCTGATGTGGATAAAGCGGTGAAGGCTGCCCGCAATGCATATGAAAAAGTATGGAAGAAAATGGCGGCAAAAGAAAGAGGTAAATATATTTTTCGAATCGCACGGCTGATGCAGGAAAAAGCCAGAGAGCTGGCCATCATTGAATCGCTGGATGGTGGTAAACCGATTAGAGAAAGCCGTGACTTTGATATTCCGACTGCATCGAATCATTTTTTTTACTATGCGGGTTGGGCGGATAAACTGGATTATGCATTTCCCAACCGTCGTACAGAACCATTGGGTGTTGCAGGCCAAATTATACCGTGGAATTTTCCATTGCTGATGGCTGCATGGAAAATTGCACCTGCTTTGGCAACAGGAAATACTGTTGTATTAAAAGCAGCAGAAACAACACCACTGACTGCATTAAAATTGGCAGAGATCATCCAGGAAGCAGACCTGCCCCCGGGTGTGGTGAATATTTTAACAGGTGCCGGTGCTACAGGTGCAGCAATTGTTAATCATCCTGATGTAAATAAAATTGCTTTTACCGGATCAACCGATGTTGGCAAGATCATACAAAGAGCCATTGCCGGCACTGATAAAAAAGCTACACTGGAACTCGGTGGTAAAGCTGCCAATATCATTTTCGAAGATGCACCGATTGACCAGGCAGTGGAAGGTGTGATCAATGGCATTTTTTTTAACCAGGGTCATGTGTGTTGTGCCGGTTCAAGATTATATGTGCAGGAATCAGTTGCAAAAGAAGTGATCAGGAAATTAAAAGATCGGTTGGAATCATTGATCGTTGGTGACCCGATGGATAAGAATACAGATATCGGTGCAATCAATTCAAAATCGCAGTTGGAAACCATTCATAAGTATATAAAGATCGGCAAACAAGAAGGCGCAGAAATGTATGAAAGTAGCTGTCGCTTACCTGGCAAGGGTTTTTTCTGCAGACCAACACTGTTCACCAATGTAGCACAAAGCAATCGCATTGCTCAAGAAGAGATTTTTGGACCGGTATTGGCCATTCTTACTTTCAGAACAGATGATGAAGTAATAGAAAAAGCAAATAATTCCCCATATGGCTTAAGTGCCGGGGTGTGGACAGATAAAGGATCGAAGATCTTTAACATGACCAAACGAATGAAAGCCGGTGTTATATGGGCCAATACATTTAATAAGTTTGATCCATCATCACCATTTGGTGGTTATAAAGAAAGTGGTTTTGGAAGAGAAGGCGGATTGCATGGGTTGCTGCCATATTTGAATTTAAAAAATTAATCTGCCACAAAGACACAAAGATTATTCTTCTTGTGTTCTTAGTGACTTTTGGTGGGAAATAAAAACTTACTATGGAAAAGACAATTAAAAAGTCTTCGCTAACAATCAGCGAAAATGGTTTGGAGAAAAAAACATCTTTAAAAAGATTGGAAGTGCTGAAGACTTATAAAATTTATATTGGCGGACAATTCCCGAGAACTGAATCGGGAAGATATTACCAACCAAAAAATGCTGCCGGAAAAATATTGGCAAATGTTTGCCTGAGTTCAAGAAAAGATTTTCGGGATGCTGTAGTAGCTGCAAGAGGTGCAGTAAGTGGCTGGGCAGGCCGTGCTGCATTCAATCGTTCGCAGATATTATATCGCATGGCTGAAATGCTGGAAGGAAGAAAAGCACAGTTTATTGAAGAATTAATTCAGCAAGACGGAACAAAAGCAAAAGCAACCAAAGAAGTTGACCTGGCCATTGACAGGTTAATTTATTATGCTGGCTGGTGCGATAAATTTCAACAGTTATACAGTGCAGTGAATCCTGTTGCGTCATCACACTTTAATTTTTCTGTACCAGAACCAATGGGTGTGGTAAGTATTATTGCTCCTCAAAATGATTCATTACTTGGATTGGTTTCAGTAATTGCTCCGGTGATTGCAGGCGGAAACACCTGTATTGTTTTAGCATCGGAAACAAAACCACTGTGCGCCGTTACGCTTGCAGAAGTATTGAATTCATCAGATCTTCCCGGCGGAGTTGTTAATATTTTAACAGGCAAGCCATCAGAACTTTATAGCTGGTTCGTTGATCATATGGATGTAAATGCAACCATTTATTGGGAAAAAGATTCTGAAACACAGAAAATGATGCGGGAAAAATCGGCCAGTAACCTGAAACGCATCTTCTTCTATGATAAGATAAACTGGAACAGTGAAGAAGGACAATCTCCGTATTTTATTATGGATACACAGGAAATAAAAACAACCTGGCACCCGGTAGAAAAT
>CAYVSH010000049.1:10406-20489 GCA_964453625.1 uncultured Chitinophaga sp. | reverse complement strand
TATGACGAAAGAGGCCGTGAGTTATATTGGGAAAACTGGAGAAGAAACGATATGGTTCGCTTTGGAAAATTCCTTTCGCCTAAGGCTTTAAAACCAAATGTAAGCGGACCAGAAAGACTGATCTTCCCTATTCCTAATGAGCAGTTAGTAATTAACCCAAATCTTACCCAGAACCCCGGATATTGATTTTCTTAAATAAGCAGTTAGTTTGAAGTAAAAAAGCCATTTTCGAATGGCTTTTTTTTATTGGGTGTTTCCCATTTATATTTCTTATTTTAACCACACTTGCTGCCATTAAATGCAATAGATTTGAACCTATTAATCCAACAAAAGATAACAGTGAGAAAGGTATTCCTATTTCTTTTTTTGATCTTACTTCTTACCGTGATTTCATGCGGAAACAAGGAGAAAATTAAAGCCACTTTTTCATTAGAACAAAACACCGGAATCAATTTTACCAACACAATTCAGAACACTCCCGATTTTAATATTTTCAGCTACAGGAATTTTTATAACGGTGGCGGTGTAGCCATTGGCGACATTAATAATGATGGACTGGCGGATATTTTCTTTACTGCCAATATGGGCAGCAATAAATTATATCTAAATAAAGGAGAATTCAAGTTTGAAGATATATCTGCAAAAGCCGGATTCACTGAAAAGAAAGATTGGAGCACCGGAGTAGTTTTTGTTGATATTAATCATGATGGCTGGCTGGATATCTTTGTTTGTAATGCTGGTTATATTGACAATAAAACTCCCAAATGTCAGCTATACATTAACAACCATGATCTGAGCTTTACCGATAAAGCAACCGAATATGGTCTTACGAATGAAGGTGGCTATACCACTCATGCTGCATTCTTTGATTATGACCTGGATGGTGACCTGGATTGTTTTATTATCAACAATAGTTTTATTCCAGTTAATACACTCAATTATGCCAACAAGAGGAATCTAAGAGCCTCAGACTGGCCAGTTGCCGATTTTTTGAAGGGCGGTGGTGATCATTTCTACAGGAATGATAATGGAAAGTTTGTGGACATCAGCAAAGAAGCTGGTATATATGGCAGCCTTATAAGTTTTGGCCTTGGTGTTACTGTGGGCGATGTAAATGGTGATCATTATCCTGATGTATATGTATCGAATGATTTTTTTGAAAGAGATTACTTATATATTAATCAAAAAGATGGAACTTTTAAAGATGAACTTGAGCAATGGGCACAGCATGTAAGTCACTCTTCCATGGGTGCAGATATGGCTGACATTAATAATGATGGTTATCCGGATATTTTTACAACTGATATGTTACCGGACGATGATTATAGATTAAAGACTACTACAACTTTTGATAATGTGGATGTAAACCGGTTAAAGCAAAAATCAGGTTTTTATAATCAATACACACAAAATACTTTACAGATCAACACTCAAAACAGCAAGTTCGTTGAATCTGGTTTTTATAGTGGTGTGGCTGCATCAGACTGGAGCTGGGGCGGCTTGATCTTTGATGCAGATAATGATGGTTTATCAGACATTTTTGTTTGCAATGGAATTTACAATGATGTTACCAACCAGGACTTCATTGATTTTTTTGCCAATGATGTAATTCAGAAAATGGTAATGACAGGAAAAAAAGATCAGTTTGATGAAATTGTATCAAAAATGCCTTCTACACCAATCCCCAATAAGTTTTATCATAACAAAGGAAATTTCAGGTTTGATGATAATGCAAAGGCATTTGGTCTTGGACAACCTTCGTTTTCAAATGGATCAGCCTATGGTGACCTGGATAATGATGGTGATCTTGATCTTGTCATTAACAATGTAAATGCAAAAGCATTTATATACAAAAACCAAAGCAGGGAACAAAATAAAAACAACTATATCGGTATCAAGTTAAAAGGGAAAGGGCAAAACACATTTGCAGTTGGTACTGTCATTAAAATATTCCAGGGAAACCAGGTACTAAGCCGTGAAATAATTCCAACCCGTGGATTTGAATCTTCTGTTGATTATAAACAGATCATTGGCCTTGGAAAAAGCATTATTGATTCTATGACGATTTGTTGGCCTGACAAAAGCATAACAAAAATAAAGAAGCCTGAAATAAACAAAGTACATGAAATCAGTTATGGCCAGCATACACATACAAATGAAGCAGATGCTAACATACCTACAGCCTGGTTTTCAAAATTGGAATCTACAGTATTCGACAAGCACAAGGAAGACGAATATGTAGATTTCTATGCTGAGCGGAATATTCCGGTCATGTTATCCAGGGAAGGGCCTTGTGCCGATACAGCAGATATAAATAATGACGGGTTAACTGATATATTTATTGGTGGGGCAACAGGGCAACCGGGACAATTATACCTGCAAACTATAACCGGGTTTATAAAAAGTAAGGTTATAGCTTTTGAAACTGATAAGGACTTTGAAGACATAGCTGCTTGTTTTTTTGATGCGGATGGTGACGGCGATAAAGACCTTTTTGTAGGGGCAGGAGGAAATGTTCAACCCATAGGAAGTAAATTGTTGCAACACCGGTTATATCTTAATGACAGCAAAGGAAATTTTAAATTAAAAACCAATTCATTTCCTGAATATTCAATGAATGCCGCAGTCGCAGTTGCAAACGATGTAGATAATGATGGAGACCTTGACCTGTTTATTGGCAGCAGAAGTGTACCACAGGACTATGGACTTTTTCCAAATAGTTATTTGTATCTAAATAATGGTAAAGGACAGTTTACCGTTTCTTCAACATTGAAGATCGGAATGGTAACAGACGCAATGTTTGCGGATATATCAGGTGATAAACAAGAAGAATTAATTATTGTTGGAGAATGGATGGCTCCGCTTGTTTATTCTTTTGTCAATGGTAAACCAAAAGAAACACAAACTTCAATATCATCAATGAAAGGCTGGTGGCAATCAGTTGCTATTGCAGACCTTGATGGCGATGGGAAAAATGATCTTGTGCTGGGAAATATAGGAGAAAATTGTTACCTGCAGCCATCACCAGAAAACCCGGTAAAATTATGGATCAATGATTTTGACGGCAACGGCACATCAGATAAAATTATTTCAAGAACGATCAAAAATAAAAATGTACCCGTTTTTATGAAAAGGGATCTGACAGACCAGATGCCTGGTTTGAAGAAACAGAATCTGAAATTTGAAGAATATGCCAAAAAATCGGTAGAAGATCTGTTCTCCAAAGAAATTATTGGCAAAGCATCAGTTACTGAATTTAACTACACTGCAAGTTGCATTGCACTTAATAAAGGCAATGGCCAGTTCGAAATAAAGAAGCTACCTGTATTTACACAACTTTCATGTATCAATGCTATACTCTGCTCCGATATTAATAATGATGGCAAAAAGGACCTGGTAATGGGTGGGAACTTCTTTCATTTTCAGCCGCAGTTCTCAAGACTGGATGCTAGTTATGGCCATGTATTGCTAAACAAAGGAAAAGGTGAATGGGATTGGGTTATGCCAGCCCAGTCCGGCATTGAACTAAGGGGAGAAATAAAATATATTACAAACCTGAAAACAAAAGATAAAAGACAACTACTGTTCCTGGAAAATGACAGTTTCCCGGTTTTATATCGTTTAAACAGGTAAGATATACAGAATGTGAACATGGTGAAAAAATTAAAATCGTATTATTTTCTTTTTTGTTACTTCATTTTTTTTATTGCTGCCTGTACTGGCAGTAATAAAAAAAATGATCCCGTACTTTTCAAGGTATTAGACCACAAAAAGACCGGTCTTGACTTTAGTAACAACCTGGTGGCCCTCCCTGATTTTAACATGCTTAAGTATATGTATTTTTATAACGGAGCAGGAGTAGGTGCCGGTGATTTTAATAATGATGGGTTAATAGATCTTTTTTTTGCATCCAATCAGTCGCAGAATAAAATTTATCTCAACAAAGGGAATCTTCAATTTAAGGATGTTACAAAAGAAGCCGCCTTACCAGATGATGGGGGCTGGTCAACAGGTGTTTCAATTGCAGATGTAAATGATGATGGGTTGCTTGATATTTATGTTTGCCGTGTTGGCAATTATGAAACCCTGAAAAGCCGTAACCAGCTTTTGATTTGTAAAGGAATCAATAAAGATGGTATTCCTTTTTATGAAGATGAAGCAAAAAAACATGGTCTTGACTTTTCTGGTTTCAGCACACAGGCTGCTTTCTTCGACTATGATCTCGATGGCGACCTTGATATGTTCTTATTGAATCATTCTCTTCGCTACAACAGCACTTTTTTACCACATGACAGTTACAACGGAACTGTAGACACTTTATCTGGAGATCGATTATTTCAAAACAATGGAAATAAATTTATAGATGTGTCTGAAAAAGCAGGCATCCGCCAAACAGTTATAGGCTATGGATTAGGCATCGCAATTTCAGATATTAACCTTGATGGCTATCCCGATATTTATATTGGCAATGACTTTCACGAAAATGATTACCTCTACATCAATGATCAAAAGGGAGGCTTCACGGATGAATTGAACAAAAGTATTATGCATACCAGCCAATTCTCGATGGGTGTGGACGTAGCAGATATAAACAATGATGCTTTACCGGAAATCATTTCTGCCGATATGCTTCCTTCCGATCCGTATGTACTTAAAAGATCATTGGGTGAGGATGAATACAATACATTTTTGATCAAAATCAGAAACGGTTATAATTATCAGTATGCAAGAAATGCTTTACAATTGAATAGGGGAAACGGAATGTTCAGTGAAACAGGATTATATTCTGATATTTATGCAACAGACTGGTCATGGTCTACTTTATGGATAGATTTTGATAATGATGGCATGAAGGATCTTTTTGTATCAAACGGGATTCCCAAGCGATTAAATGATATTGATTACGTAAACTATGTTTCAAACCGGGAGATACAGGCAAAGATCAGGGCAAATGAGATCAGCGAAAAGGATATGAGCCTGATTGACAAATTCCCACAGATAAAATTACCCAACCGCTTCTTTAGAAACAAAGGGAATGCTGTATTTGAAGACATGGGTTCATCTGTTTCAACTTTAAAAGAAACATATTCGAATGGTTCTGTTTATGCAGACTTTGATAACGATGGCGACCTGGATGTTGTCGTAAACAATATTGATGAACCAGCATTGCTTTATCAGAATAAGATAAATGACGACAAAAAAAACAAATCAACACACATCACATTAAAAGGTGCGATTGGTAACAGAAATGCTGTCGGAGCCAAGGTTGTTATTTTCTCAGGAGATGAAATATTAAGCTATGAAAAATTTCCTGTCAGGGGCTTTCAGTCAGCCATGGAAATTCCTTTGCAAATTGCACTGGGGAAAAAGAAAGCAGATTCAGCATTTCTGATATGGCCGGATAATAGCTTTCAGTCATTTTTATTTAGTAATGATTCTTTCTCCATTCATTTCAACTATGAAGCTGGTTTAAAAAAATTTGATTATGCTGTTTTAAAAAGAAACGAATTACAAAAACAGGCTGCATTCACAGATATAACCTCATCTGCCAAACTTCCATTCTTTCATAAGGAAAATGTGTTTGTTGAATTTGACAGGGAGCCTTTGCTACCATTTATGCTTTCTGCTGACGGACCCGCCCTTGCAAAGGGTGATATAAATAATGATGGCCTCGATGATCTGTTTATCGGTTCTTCCAAATGGGAAAAAAGTGTGGTATTTATGCAATTATCGAACGGAACTTTTATCAAATCAAATCAGCCTGCATTAGATAATGATAGTACGTATGAAGATACAGATGCTTGTTGGGCAGATGTGAACAATGATAAATACCCGGACCTCATTGTTGCCAGTGGCGGCAACGAATTCTATGGCATCAATGATTACCTGAAACCAAGAGTTTACCTGAATGATGGCAAAGGCAAATTAAACAGAAAAGAAGATGCGTTTACAGGTATCATGATGACTGCATCAAAAGTAGCTGCTGATGACTTTAACGGAGATGGAAAAGTTGATTTGTTCGTTGGAGGCCGGGCCGTTCCCTGGGAATATGGAACTATCCCCTCTTCTTATTTATTGCTAAATGATGGTTCTGGAAAATTTACTGATGTTACCCAACAAAATGCCAGTGATTTGAAAAGTGCTGGCTTTGTAAAAGATGCAGTATGGACGGATATAGATAAAGATGGCGATAATGATCTTGTATTAGCCATGGAATGGGATGGCATTTGTGCTTTCATCAATAATGAGGGAAAGTTTTCAAAACATAACCTAACAGCTAATAAAGGCTGGTGGAATTTTCTGTTGCCGTGCGATGTGGATGGAGATGGTGATATTGATTTTATTGCAGGTAACCAGGGATTGAACAGCAGGTTAAAAGCATCTAATGATGAACCAGTTCGTATGTATTATTACGACTTTGATGATAATGGAAAAAAGGAACAAGTCCTGACTTATTATATTGATGGAAAAGAATATCCTTTTGCCAATAAAGCAGATTTGGAGAAACAGATGCCAGTTATGAAGAAAAAATTTCTGTATGCGGAAGATTTTGCAAAAGCGTCTTTAACCGAAATTTTTGGAGCTGATAAACTGAAAAAAGCAGACGTATTTACTGCTACTTACTTTTCAAATGCAATATTGATCAATAATGGTAATCTGAACTTTACTGTATCCGCTATGCCCTGGCAGGCACAACTTACTTCTTTCAAATCTGCAGCTATCATTGATGTGAACAATGACCAGTTGCCTGATATTCTTTTGGGAGGTAATTTTTATCCAAACAATATACAATTAGGAAGATATGATGCTGATTTTGGTTCTGTATTGATCAATAAGGGTAAAGGGAAATTTAGCTATGATATGATTAGCAATCGTTTAATTAAAGGAGAGGTAAGACATATTATGCCCATCCGTATTGGTAAACAACAAGCTTTTATCTATTGCCGAAATAATGACAGTTTGATTGTACTCATGAAAAATTAAAAAACCGGGTAATATACTTTTAACTGTACGATCTGCTCATCTGCAAAATCATATCCATCGCTTATAAATTTCTGAAACGGGATAGCCATCGAAGTTAATTGCCGGTCCCTTTTATAGGCCTCCAACGCTTCATATACTTTTTCTGCACCTGCATACGGCCCCTGGTAAGTGGCTTCGAGTAAGTTCTTTTCAAATGGCATCATTTTATACTCGTATGGTTCACTGGAAGGAATTTCAATGGTGTTGGTAATCCCAATACTGGCAAACAATGTTACTTCATCACCTGATCTCAATGAATAAAAAATCCTTACCCCATTGTACCCAGCATTTCTTTTTTCCGCATAGCTGATCAATTCTTCAAATAAAATCTTCATGTTTTTTTGCCTGTCTGCTAATGGTACTGTTTTTCTGGTAAATAAAAAGGCTGTATCAGTAACCTTCACCGGATTTATTTCAAATCCATACATTTTCTTGGAGTCATCAAGGTATTCATCAAAACCGTCAAAGCTATTCAACGCATTTTTTACAAGTTCGCTGCCCCCAAACCACTTGTTGAAATACGAATCTTTGTAGATCATTGTCAAAACTGTGAGATGGTTTTTCAATGTATCTGGGGATGCAGAAAGTATAAATCCCATTTCTTTCTTTCCATTTGAAAAGCTAAGCAAGGTGCTATATATTGATTGATTCCTGACCTGCACTTTATAAGTACCTGAAGAGATCGTTTTATCAATTGAATCAATCATAATTTGTTCCCCGGTATTGGCATTGGCGAAAGGCATAAACCACTTTTTAAGATTATCCGGGTAAGCAAACTGTGCTGTTACAGAAGTAATAGGAAGTTTAAGATGAACTGTCTTTTTAAATTCATGCTTTGTAAAAAGCACATAAAATACACCAGCGCCGATCAAAAGGACAACGAGAATTATCGAGATCACTCTTTTCATTAAAGCAAGTTTATTAAAATTGTAAATTACTAACGGGTTGTTCGGGACAAAAATAAGGGCAAAATTCCCGAAGAAATCATCCCGGCTAATTCCCCACATCAAACGTTTGCAAACAAATATAAATAACCGTTATGCACTTTCGGTTTAGTAATTTTAAAGGACTGAAACGATTGCTATGTCCACCCCCAAACCCCGGTTAAGTTTTTGGCAGATTATTAATATGAATGTCGGATTTTTTGGCATTCAGTACAGTTTTGGATTGCAACAAAGTGCTGTAAACCCGATCTATGATTTTCTGGGAGCCAGTCCGGATGAGATTCCCTTATTAAATCTTGCTGGTCCTCTTACAGGTCTTATCATACAACCCATCATCGGAGCGTTGAGTGATAAAACCTGGCATCCCCGATGGGGCCGTAGAAAACCATACTTTTTTATTGGTGCCATTCTATGCAGTATTGCCCTCTTCTTTTTCCCATTCAGCAGCGAATTATGGATGGCCGTTGGATTACTTTGGATACTCGATATAGGAAATAATACTGCCATGGAACCCTACCGGGCATTTGTTGCTGATAAACTCGATCCCAGCCAGCAGCCAACAGGTTTCCAGGCACAAAGTTTTTTTACTGGGTTTGGGCAAACATTGGCCAATCTTTCACTTTTTATTTTTCCATTGATCATTTTAGGGCATACAGGTAAAATACCAAATTGGGTATTTGCTTCTTTTTTCATCGGAGCGGTTTGTTCCATTGGTTCTATATTATGGAGCATGAAAACAACTCCGGAAATTCCTCCAACTGAAGAAGAACTAAAAGATATAAAAAAGAAGAATGAAGGCTTACCCCATCCGGCCATACAGTTCTTTCTTACCATTTTTACAACCGTCATTGCTTATATCGCTATAGTCATTCTATTAATTCCAGAAATATTTGCAAGAGGAACAATCAGAAAACTAATCAAGAAAATCGAAAGCAATACGACAACAAAAGCTTTGTTCGCCCAAAACATTGAAATTATTGATGCTATAACTGTAATGCCAAAAGTGATGTGGCAACTGGCACTTGTTTACCTGTTTCAATGGTATGCACTTTTCTGTTACTGGCAGAATAGTTCAAAAAGCATTGGACTTTCGGTGTATAATACAACTCCTGAAAATGCAGAGCAGTATGAGAAAGCTGTAAGCCTTGCAGGGTTAGTGAACGGCTGGTATAATGTTATCACTTTCGTTGTAGCATTTTTGCTGGTGGGCTTTGCAAAAAAATACAGTCCCAAATGGGTGCATTTCTTTTGCCTGGTAATGGCTGGTATTGGTTTTATGGCCTTTCCTTTTATAGCCAATAAAACTTTACTATTTGTAGCCATCACCGGTTTTGGTATCGGCTGGGCCAGCATGATGGGCATTCCTTACCTGATGGTAGTAAAAGATATTCCAAAAGAAAGATATGGAGTGTATATGGGCATCATCAACATGATGATCGTAATACCTATGTTCATTCAGACCATCACCTTTGGTTTTGTGATGAAACATTTTTTAAATAATAACCCGGGTAATGCCATTTTACTGGCTGGCATATTGCTTTTGATTGCTGCATTTTTCACTGCACTTATAAAGGCAAAAGATACTACAGGTGATATTTCAACTCCAACACCATCATTCGGGCATTAATAATTGATTATGAAAAATGTAACGGTAACTATTCAATAAATGAAAATGAATAACATTCTTTGTATTGGAGAAGCTCTGATTGATATGATTTGTATCGATAAAGGCAAACCATTATCCGAAGGAGAGAATTTTTTAAAAAAACCAGGCGGCGCACCAACTAATGTTGCTGCTGCTATTGCAGCTTTGGGCGGAAAAGTTGAGCTGGCGGCTAAAGTAGGTGATGACCCTTTTGGTCAGCATCTCATTGATGTAATGCATTCCTTTAAAGTAGGCACAAAGGCGATGCTCAAAGACAAGAAAAACTTTACAGCTTTTGCATTTGTATCATTAATGGAGAATGGTGAAAGAGATTTTTATTTTAATCGTGGTGCTGATGGTCAGCTAAGCGAACAAGATATAAATGGATTAGACCTTGATGAGTTTTCTATTGTTCATTTTGGAAGTGCTACTGCCTTTTTATCCGGACCATTACAAACAGCTTATTTAAGT
>CAYVSH010000049.1:5046-10306 GCA_964453625.1 uncultured Chitinophaga sp. | reverse complement strand
ATACAAAATGCCAATAAAGCCGGTGCCCGAACTTGTGAGTACATGGGTGCTATGGAAGCCTTTAAACATTTATCAAATTCAATTTTTAGTTGACATGTTGAAAACAGAGAACATGCATACTTTGCTTACTGAACATAGCCAGCTTAACAACCTATATCACCAGGTATATTGGAATCATCCCCGGCAGCAGGAAGAGTTTGACAATCTTATAGCTGTTATTAATAAAGCTATTGAGAACAGACCAGGTTTGTTGAAACAACGGGATGTTGAAAAACAAAGTTCCCCTTATGCCAAATGGTTTTTAAGTAATGAAATAACCGGAATGAGCTTATACGTTGATCGTTTTTGTGGTTCCATCAATGATCTCGCTGCCAAACTTGATTATTTTGATAACCTTGGTGTAAATTTTCTTCACCTGATGCCATTATTTAAATCACCTGTAGGTGAAAGCGATGGTGGTTATGCAGTGTCGGATTTTCGGGATGTTGATCCCAGGTTTGGTACATTAGATGACCTGAAAGAGTTGCAGCAAGCAATGCAGCAAAAAGGAATGTACCTGATGCTTGATATTGTAATGAACCACACTTCACATCAGCATGAATGGGCAATGAAAGCAAAAGCTGGTAATAAAAAATACCAGGATTATTTTTATTTCTTTGATGACAGAATCCTCCCTGATGAATTTGAAAAGTCAATGCCGGAAGTATTTCCCGAAGTGGCACCCGGAAACTTTACCTATATAAAAGAATGTAACAAATGGGTGATGACCGTCTTTCATAATTACCAATGGGACCTGAATTTTACCAACCCGGCAGTATTGGTAGAAATGGTAGACAACATTTTATTTTATGCCAACCTGGGTGTTGATATTTTACGAATAGACGCACCTGCATTCATCTGGAAACAATTGGGAACTACCTGCCAGAATTTACCTATGGCACACACAATACTGCAATTGGTAAAGCTGTGTGTAAATATTGCTGCCCCGGGTATGGCGATATTAGGAGAAGCAATTGTAGCTCCTTCCGAGATCATGAAATATTTTGGAACTGGAGATAAAGAAGCACAGGAATGTGATTTTGCTTATAATGCTACACACATGGCTTTGCAGTGGGATGCATTGGCAACAGGCGATGTAAGAGTGATGCTGGCAGCACAACATGAATTATTGAGAAAACCATATAAGACCTCGTGGATCACCTATACCCGGTGCCACGACGATATTGGTTTGGGATATGAAGATTATATGATACAG
Source organism: uncultured Chitinophaga sp. (assembly GCA_964453625.1). Taxonomy (GTDB): domain Bacteria; phylum Bacteroidota; class Bacteroidia; order Chitinophagales; family Chitinophagaceae; genus JJ008. Next base: position 9,051 of record CAYVSH010000049.1, on the reverse strand, counting down.
CAAGCCGGTTTTGATCCCATTGAACACAGAAAATTTCTGAAGAATTATTTTATTGGAAACTATAGTACTTCATTAGCAACCGGGGCATTATTCTCTGTAAATGAAAAAACAGGGGATGCGAGAATCAGTGGTTCGCTGGCTTCATTATGTGGTTTAGAAAAAACTCAAAATGATAATAAGGACTCTGAAAAAGAAAAAGCCATTCAAAAGATTTTGATGATGCAGGCTCATAGTTTCTTTTTAGGTGGTATTCCTATGATTTATTATGGTGATGAAACGGGCACTGTCAATGACTACTCTTATTTAAATGACCCCGGAAAATCGTATGACAACCGCTGGATGCATAGGCCATTGATTGACTGGAAAAAAAATAAAAGAATTGAAAACGAGGGGACTACAGAGCAAATTATTTTTTCAGGTACAAAAAAAATAATCAGCTTACGAAAAAAGCTTTCAGTTATAGCGGATAAGAAAAATCTCACCTGGCTAAATCCAAGAAATAAGCAAGTGGCTGCTTACCTGCGAGCCTGGGATAACGAAAGAGTGTATTGTCTTTTTAATTTTAGCGACCAACTTCAAACTGTCTCCATGTTTACATTCAAGGAAAATGGCATGAGTCCAGAATCATTATTCGATCACTGGAGTAATAAATCGTTTGATATAAGGGATAATAGCGAAAATTTTGAAATGCCGGCTTACTCTTTTTTTATACTTGAGCCTGTGAAGGTTCAATAAGGTCCCAAAGATTTCCATATAAATCTTCAAATACTCCTACTGTGCCATAAGCTTCTTTGGATGGAGGTCTTGCCAATTTTATTCTATTGTCAAGATAAATCTTATAATCTCTTTCAAAATTATCTGTTTTCAAAAAAAGAAATACTCGTCCGCCAGTTTGATTTCCTATCCTGCTTTCCTGTTGTTCTCCCACAGCCTTTGCCAACAATAAACAGCAATGCGATCCTTTTGGCCTAACTAACACCCATCTTTTAAGTTCAGAAAGCTTTGTGTCTTCAACCAGTTCAAATTTCATTTTGTTTGTGTAAAAGTCAATTGCTTCATCATAATCCTTTACAAGCAGGGCAATATGGGCTAGCTCTTGTTTCAAGTTAATTGTAATATTTTTTCTTCAAAGCCAAAAAAACTCCGTTGGTCCAGCCAAATCCATCCTGCCCTTCGTACTCACCACCACCAGCTTCAAGATGGGTATCAATGACGTTGTACTTTTCCATCAGCTTGCCTGTTCTTCTAAAAACATCAGTATTTAGTTTTATCCATCGTTTTGCAATTTCTTTAGCTAGCTCATTAAATCCATATTTTTCAAGTCCTGAAATTGTCATCCATTGTAATGGCGCCCATCCATTAGGAGCATCCCATTGTTGTTCTGTTGCATAAAGAGAAGTAACAACTCCGCCAGCTTTCAAAAATGAATGTTCAATATTTTTCGCAACTACAGATACATTTTCCCGATCTGCCACGTTAAAAAATAATGGAACAGCTCCTGCCAAAGTCCATACTTTTTTTTGTTGCTGCTGAACAAAATCATAGTCGAAATAAAAGCCCTGTTCTGTATTCCAGCAATATTTATTGATAGCAGCTCTCCTATCCGTAGCCAGTTTGTTAAACTTTATTTCTAACTCCTTTTCATTTGACAATTGATATGCTGATGAGATAGTTTCTTCAAGGTGATAAAGAAGGCAATTCAGGTCGACAGGAATTATTTCAGTGGTATGGATACTACCAAAATCTTTTTCATCTTTAAACCAGCGGCAGCTAAAATCCCAACCTGATTCTGCCGCAGCTCTCAGATGGCGATAAAGAGCAGAAGGTGGTTGGTACGACTGATGTGTTAATTCAACATCTTCCCGGTAGGATTCAGGTCTTGGTGTATCATGTTCATCCCAGTACCTGTTCATTTTTTCACCATCATGCATTTTTACCACACGATGCTGAGCATGGTTCTTCTCATTAAGTTCCCCAGCACCATTCATCCAGAAATTATATTCCTTAATCAGTTGAGGTAAATATTCTTTTAATACTGTCTTTCCTTTTACTTCTGCCAATAAGCGAACCATCAATGAATAAAAAGGAGGTTGTGAACGTCCCAGAAAATAAGTACGGTTGCCATTGGGAATATACCCGACAGTATCTATTAAGTAAGAAAAATTCTTTACCATATTTTCTATCATCTCAAACTTACCTGATTCTTTCAGACCAAGCATGGTGAAATAACTATCCCAATAATATATCTCTCCAAACCTTCCACCGGGAACGATATAAGAAGACGGCAATGTAATCAATGTTCCTGCTTTGGGATCAGGCTTTCGGGAAAGAACAGGCCATAGTTGCTCAATATTTTCTTCAACAGAGAGCTTTGTATTGCTTTGATAATTTACTGCAACTAATTTAGGAACTTCAAAATGATAAAGTACAAATGACTTTAAATCGAAATCGGGTTGATCTTTTTCAGCCAGGTATAGATTATTAATTTCCTGTGGTGATATTTTAGGAGTACAATCAACAAATGTCTTGCCATCCGGAAATATCCGTTGCATTTGTACATCTTCAAATAACGGATGCATATCAAATATTTCTTTGTCAGCCATTGCTAAATTTTAAGCACCTGTTGTTCTTGATTTTACTGTATGTAGCCTGGAGAATAACCACAAACAAACCAGGAGTATCACAAGCGGTATCAGTGAAAAATAAAACGCTTTTGCTCCACCAATATTTTTAAAAAGATAACCTACCAATCTTGATCCCAATGTTCCTCCAATAGCAGAGAAGAAGACTAACAATGAAGCCATGGGGCTATGAAAAATTTTTTCCGTAGAACTTAATACAAATGAGTTGATCAATGGATATACTGGTGCAAGAAACAAACCAATCAAAGGGAATACATAGGCGATAACAGGAACATCACTCAGGGTCTTTATTTCTTTAGGTTGCAGTTCTTGTGTATGTGGCAAAACAAACAAGACCATTAACGCCGCAGCTATCAAACAGAAACTCAGAATATAATACCAGGATATCTTCTTAACCAATAAAGAAGAGAGGTAACGACCCAATGCAATTGACAGCATCAATATCACTGCCATAAAAACACTTGTCTTTTCCGGCAGGTGCAATACTTTCTGATTGAATGTTGGCAGCCAGCTCATAATACCCTGCTCTGTCATTACATACATGAATGCTGCGATGGCAAATACAATCACCATGGGTCTCTTAATCAGTTTGATCATTTCAGTAAAATCTTTCCCTATACTGGTTCCCGGAATTTCATATTTCAACTTGAAATCTGAAAATAGCAATATTAAAAATGAAACAGCCACTAATGCAGCTAATACCAAATATATCCGCAACCATGCATCCGGGTTTGTGTCACTATAAAACAACGGGAATACAACAAAGCCAGTTGCAATTCCGATCATGAAAAAGCTTTCTACGGAACTTAAAAGACTATTATGTTCCTTCTCATTATTTGTTACGAGACCGATCAATGTGTAAACTGACACTTTAATGATAGCAAAAGAAATACCTACACAAGCAAACAGTATTTGCACACTGGCAAAAGAATTACCCCAATACATTCCCAAACATCCGGCAAACACCAAAGCCAGTGCTATCAGCATACCTTTCTTAAAGCCAAGCCTTGGTAAAAATGAACCAACAATAAATGATACAACTGCTATAGAAAGATCCTTGAATGCTTCCAATGAACTGGCCTGTAACTCATCTACTCCATATGTATTGATCGATTTCTGTATTAAAATACCGACACTGTTCAATAATATGGCAAATACAAAATAATTGAGGTAAATAGAAAGCTTGACCTTAAAATTTGTCATATGGCAGTTGTTTAAAAGTAAGAATTAGCACTTGATATTTTCTTCTTGTCAGTGCTGATAAAGTTACTTTTAAATAAAAGAAAAGCCAGCAATAAATTACTGGCTTTTTGGTGACAAATATTAATAAAATTAAAACCTGAATGTGACTCCCCCTGTAACA
>CAYVSH010000049.1:0-5036 GCA_964453625.1 uncultured Chitinophaga sp. | reverse complement strand
CCGCATCGCCCTGTTGATGAATACCTGTATCTATTGTCCTTCTCTTATCTGAATCACTTTGTGTACGGTTCCTTGTTATTGCAACGGGAACAGCCAGGTTGAATGTTGTCTTTTTATGTGTATAGGTAATAGAAGGTTCAGCAGAAATAATATATCCCGGTCTTCTAAACCCTTTGCTTCCACCAATCAGGTCTTTAGCTGGTAATCCTTCAATGCGGACACCTCCGGCAAATGTCAACGATTTTACCATATAACTTACTCCACTCCGTACCATGAAGATATCCGGAACACTCATTACATCAGTATTATATTTCTTTGCTGTTGCAGACGGAGTTCCACCTCTTGCAGTTGAGGTACCATTAACTTCTCTTGGGTTTATTAAATAGAAGGTATTTGCATACAAACCGAATTGGTGGCTGATATTATAAAAGCCGTTCAATTCTAGTGTAAGCCCCGTGCCACCATCACCTGGCTGTATGGATTGGTCTACCGGGCCCAAAACACTGGAATCAACTTTCTTATAAAAGTAATCCTGGTAGTTATAATTACCAGTTGGAAGCTTTAAACCAAAACCCAGTTGAACATTTCCTTTATGTGATTTTTGGGGATTGAACATCCAGCGGTTAGCAGATAACCGGACATCCCCGATCCCAAAGGAATGAGTATGATGTCTTGTAAGCCGGTCATGTTCATACAAAGATGATCGTCCAAAACTCATAATGGGCAAGGTCATTGCAAGCGACCATCTTGCGTTAAGGTTTCTTGTAGCCGTAATAGCCAACTCAAAAGCATGGTTAATAACGTTGCTAGCTTCTTCTATTCGTTCTTTATGTTCCGTTTTTCCTACAAAATGTTTGTAAGACCTGAAATACCGGGTATTCAAATTCATTTCCCAGCTTTTAGCATCAGAAGGCCGGCCACAGGTTCCTGAAACTCCTCTTATAGCAACACAACCTTGAGCGGAAGTGTTTGTATTCATTGCTAACACTAGCAGTAATAATACAATATATCTCATAAAAAAATTTTGAAGTCGTTAAAACTATTTTCTCATTTTCAATTTGCTTACAATAAAGTCTCCTGTTTTCTTTCCATATTCAGTACTTACGATACAGGAATTATGAAAATGTATGCCGCCATAAAATCTTGCCCAATTGTTTTCAATAGCTGCTTCCCTGAAAGATTTGAATGATCTTTCCTTTATTCCGAATTCAAGTTCACTGGTGTCTGTATAGCTAAAGTTATCGCCAAATACATGTGTCAAGGCTTCTGCGTTAGCAGATGAAACGGTAGAATGACCACAGGTATACTCCGGAAATGGAGGCGTTTGTAAAAAGGGACTCCAATTCTGATCTATGTATTTGTTGATTACGGTTTCTGGTCTTGCATAATTGCTTCTGTACTTTTCATCCCAGCAATGAATGAATGCATCGAATTGCGTAATCGCTAAAAGTGCATAGGTGTAGACCGTTGCCGCAAAATCATAATTTGCTTTTTGTGCAGCTATACCTGCAATGCTCATCCAATGACCCGGAGGTGAAAATTTCTTTGTTCCAAACATTACATGGCCGGATACATTTAATTTAAAAGGATTATCATCCCAGAACTCTGCAATATGTTTTTGTTCATCGGTCAGGCTGTCTACTGCATTCTTAACTGCCATAACCTCTTTATAATACAAACTGTTCTTATCTGTGATATTAAAAACTGGAGGTCGTGGAGGAACAAACTGAGCTGCACTATCAAGTACCATGGGTCTTATCTTATTCCAATGTGGTTCCATAGCGGAAGTATATGCAGGCGGTGTTGGCACCCATCTTCCCGGAGTATCTATTACGGAATAACGGGGAGCTGTTCTGGTTTCGAGGTAGTTGTCTTTTTTACTCCAGTCCAGGATCACTGCAGATATAGAAGCTGCAAATTCGATACTATTTTTAAGCATATCAGCCGGCATACCATGATCCCGAGCCAATTGCTTGATACTGTCTGTATATTCTTTCATACTACCTTCAGGAAATGTTACAGCTTCACCAAGAGTTGTAAAGGCAAGAATGGCTGCCAGTTCAAAATCAATCTCTTTTCCTTTAGCAGGTTTTGGTAGAGTATCTAATCTATTCAATTGCCCACCGAGTGATTCATATTTTTCCGGATGTGCTGCTGCCATAACTTCATACGCAGCGATGCTTGCATAAGTATAATTCCGTGAGGCAACAATAGGACTGAAATTATTTCCCATCACAACCGAGTTCAATTCATGGACAGTATTAGAAAATAATACCGGATCATGAATAATGGTTGCATAATCATTTTTTTTATTGCAAGCCTGCAATAAACATATTACTGCAAAAGCAGTAGCTAAAATTCGCATTATTGTTTTTTTTAAGTGCTAAGAAGATTGTTCATTGAAATAGTAATCAGCACTTCGGTGGTTGGTAAAGTGGCAGAATAGACACTTCGGGTAATTCCTTATCAGGAGATAGTTGAAACTTTTTCTGAGATGCTGAATAACTTATAAGTGCTTCATACTCGCATGGTCCAAAATAATCACTCTTGACAACTTTAAGTATTCCTGTATTTTGTTTTTGAGAATTAGTATTTTGTTCTTGCCCGGAATTTGCTTTGGTTATTTCGTCAGAACTATTCCTGATCTTTTCCTTATGAATGTTATGGATACATTTTAATACAAGGATAGTCCCTTCCATTTTCCGCATTACATAGGTATAGGGCTTACCGTCAATGGTGATCTCACCATAATGTCTTTCAAACTCAGTATACCTTTCCTGGTATGGCATGTTCAGGTCTACCCTTATTTCAACAAGTTGTGATTCGTCGTAATCAAAATTATCAATCTGTGTTTCAAGGTGTGTGTCTGCTTTTGTCGACAAAATATTGAAAACATATCTATAGCCAACAATATTGAAAGAAAGAATCAGAAGGAATAATATAGCTACTATTTTTCTCACAGCAATTAAAGGGCATTAAGGTACAAAAATTGGCCGATATTTATAAAAAAAGGCCCTTTGTGAGGGAAACTTTGATATAAAAAATCAATTTATACCAGAATAATTTGGTGGTGATCATCCTTTTATTACCGGATTAGCTGAAAAACCCCTTTTTTCATGATCTTTTTCCCGTTCAGCGATTCCAGCTCGAACAAGAAAACATAAATATCAGTGGGCTGTTCCATCCCTTTATACTTACCGTCCCACCCTTTATTTGCATCTGTTGAATAAAATATTCTCTGCCCCCACCTGTTGTAAATCGTCATATTGATAAACTTGTTCTTATTCAACCCGGGATATCCAAAAACATCATTCAGCCCATCATTGTTTGGAGTAAAAGCGGTAGGAATATAAACATCGAAGTCGCATTCCCTGAATACTTCTATTTCATCTGTGGAAGAGCCGCAACTGTTGGTAATGATTACACGATACTTTCCTGGTTGTGTAACTACATAAGTGTGATTGCCCGAACTAGTACCCATCCAATTATAATCATAATATCCTGAGTCTGCTTTTATCAAAATCCGGGTGCTGTCGCCAAAACAAAGGTCTTCTCCAAGATCAGCTATTGGTTTTTTGGCGAACCTGATATCAAAAAAGGCAGTGCTGTCGCATCCGTTCTCTGTAATATAGTGGATATAATAAATACCTGATTCATTCACAATGGTATTATCCGGCAACTTATAATTAAGTGCATTACAAACCTCAGTAAAACTTGTGTCTGTATCTATATTCTCGCAGCAAGATTGAAAACAATCTGTAATTGGATCAAATGTATAGTTAAACCTACCAATACCGCCACTAAAATCCTCAAAGCTTAATGCTGCACTTGTATTTACAGTTGACATTGAAATATTTCCTGTGGAGAAAAAAGAAGAAACGGATTTACTGGTTATTTGCGAACCTGTTTCCATACAATTGATCGAGCCATCCGCTTCGGTTTTCATTAATCCAAGTAAACCAACCTGTGTTCTTCCTCCAAACAAAATCCTGTTTGCCGGTTGCCTGTCCAGGAGTTTTAAACCTTTGAGATTTCCATTTACAAGTCCATATCCCTGTTGCGATAATAGCTGGCCGCCATTTGCAATTCTTGCATGCAATGTTTCATACCCATCATCCATTAAAAGTGAAAAGCTTCCGTCGGTATTTTTCAATACATCAATAAGTTGAGTGCCTGCACGGGTATTATTATAATAAGCATCAGCCTTATAAAAATCTCCGTTACTGCCGGCTTTTATTAATAATCCTTCCTTTACTCCCGGAAAAGCAGTGAACCTTTCTCTTTCTGAAAAAGAAGAACAAAACAATAATGTATCATTGGGTAATTCGAACACCTTCCTGATATTGTCAAACGGATAATATTCGCTGGTTGCAGTGCCATTAAAATAAAATCCTTTGGAAGAGATAATGTCTCCTGTTGCAGGATCAACCCTGAAACAATAATAACCCTGGTTAGTGGACAAATAAGTATCAGGATCAGTTTTTACTGTGCCTCCTGCAAGCAATACATCACCGTTATTCAGTTTCGTTACATAAGGGTTATACATCACTGTATTTTCAGCATACATTACTCTATACCAGCCAACATTTCCTGAAAGATTGGTTTTCATCAACACCAGGTTATTGTGCCCGGCTGTAAATAATGAGCCTGATAAAATAAATGAGTTGCTGCTAACCCTAAAAATATTACTGATGTGCAGGCTTGAAATATAGGAGCTGACTCTTTTTAGCCAAATTAGATTGCCAAACTTATCAAGATGCATGAAAAAAGTAGCTGCATTCAGTTCATCAAGAGAGCCATCAAAATTCTTTTTATACAAACCGAAACGGCCGGTTACAAAATATGTGCTGTCTGTTGCCAGTTCAATAGAAGTAAAAACACCGGAATTATAACCTCCCATATAATACCTCTTTGACCAAAGAACTGTTCCCCGAGCAGAAAGCTTGATTATCCATCCGTCTCTAGCCTCATTAAATTCTCCATTGATCTTTAAAGTAGCCCCTGCAGTTACCGTTTCATTTTGATTGTTAGTAATT
>CAYVSH010000048.1:0-20556 GCA_964453625.1 uncultured Chitinophaga sp. | reverse complement strand
AAAGGTTCGTCGGGAGGACTTATATGAATTATCCTATTCCTATTACCAGGCTAACAATCTTACAAAAGCTATCGAAGGTTTTAAGCAATTGAGTGGCAAAGATGATTCGCTCAGTCAGCATTCAATGTATTTACTGGGGGATGCATATTTAAAAACAGGGCAAAAAGCAAATGCAAGAAATGCCTTCTTGTTTTGTTCATCCAACAGCAGTTATCCCGAACAAAAGGAAATTTCAAAATACCAGTATGCCAAACTTTCTTACGAGTTAGGTTACCAGGATGAAGCGTTGAACAGTCTTAGTTCATTCCTTGCCGATTATCCAAACTCAACTTATAATAGTGAAGCAAAAGAGCTTTTGGTGGATGTGCTGGCCAATACCAATAATTATAAAGATGCACAAACTCTACTTGAAAGCCTGACGAAGCCTTCAGAGAATGCAAAAAGATTATACCCAAGAATTTTATACGGAAGAGCAACTGAATATATAACAGACGGACAGCTTGATGTCGCAAATGAGTTACTTGATAAAGTAATGGCTGATAAATATAATGGTTCAGTTTTGCCTTTTGTTTATTTCTGGAAAGGGGAGATCGGCTACCGGAATAACAAATTAGATACAGCGATCAAGTATTACCAGTTGTATGCATCTGCTGGTTCTCCATCGAGCGGTGAAGCCAATATCAACAATGGTAAATATAATCTAGGCTATGCCTATCTCCGGAAAGAAAATTACCCGGTTTCATTATCCTATTTCGAACCATTGGGTCGCAATGCGGCATTGAACTCAAATGCATTTGTACAGGATGCTTATATAAGAACTGCAGACAATCATTATATGCTGCGGGATTATACAAAGGCAAAAGCGATGTATGAAAATGTGATCAAGTATTCCTGGCCGGCAGAAGACTATGCTACTTTCCAGATTGCGATGCTGGCGGGAGTAAGAAGTTCGACTGAAAAGATTTCTTTGCTGAATACGATGATCCGGAAGTTTCCTAATTCATCGCTGGCTATTGATGCCAATATGGAAGTGGCTAAAACTTATATGGGAAATGAAAAATTCCGGGAGGCTATTCCATATTTATCTGCCATAATAAAGAGCAGTGGCAACAGTAACCAGGTACCCCAGGCTTACTTAAAATTGGGAACAGCTTATTATAACATTGATAATAATACTGAAGCGATAAACCAGTTCAGGATATTGGTTGATAAATATCCAAATTCACAAGAAGCTGCCGATGCTTTGGATGTTGTGAGGACAATTTATATAGAAGAAGCCAAACCTGATGAATATGCCGCTTTCATGCGGGCAGCAGGCAAACCGATCAGTGTAAGTACTGAAGATTCGCTTACCTATGCTGCTGCTGAAAAACAATATGATGACCAGAAAATAAATGAGGCACTGGCTGGGTTCAATAACTATCTGCAGAAATTTCCAAACGGTGTACATGCTTTGGATGCCAACTTCAATAGGGCAGAGATTTATTACACAAAGAAAGACTGGACCAATGCTTTGGCAGGTTATGAAGCTGTTGCCGCTAATGCTCCAAACCGGTATGCTGAAAGAGCAATACTATCTGCCGCCCGGATCTATTTCTTCGAATTAAAAGATTATTCAAAAGCTGAATCTTATTTTATCCAGCTGAAAGATATTACAGGCAGCCAGGAGATAAAACTGGAAGCCATGCGGGGATTGCTGCGCAGCCAGTACCAATTGAAGAAATGGACTGAAGCGGCTGCTAACGCAAAAGAACTTACTGCGGCTAAGGGCAGCAGTGCTGATGATAAAACATTGGCTAATATGACAATTGCTAAATCATTCCAGGTTGGTGGACAATTTGATGATGCCATATCCAATTACAAACAAGTGGTACAGTTAAATAAGGCTGCTTTGGCTGCAGAGGCAAGATATGAGATCGCCAATTGCTGGTTTAGTTTGAATAAATTGGGCGATGCAGAGAAAGCTGCATTTGAAACCATCAATAAATCAGGATCATATGATTATTGGGTGACAAAAGCTTACATACTGCTTGGCGATATTTATTTCAGGCAAAAAGATTACTTCAATGCCAAGGCAACATTCCAGAGCATTGTAGATAATACAACCGATGCTGAACTGAAAAGTGAAGCTCAGTCAAAATTAGACCAGGTAACAATAGAAGAAGGGAAATCCAGTAAGGTTAACAATTGATAAATGAAAAACGAAATGAGAAGGCAGTCATTCTGTAAAATTATTATTAGTTCAGTAAGTATCTTTTCTTCTGTTCTGTTGTTTGCACAAAAAGACACTTCAGGCAAAGGAGGCGTGGAGATCATTTCTGCATTCAAACCCGTATTGAGAGAAGCTGCTAAAATAAATTTCAATCCTACACCGCCTCCGGCAGATACTGCAAAGCCAAACCTGAAATATGATATACCTAATCAAAATTTATTATTTGCATATCAGCCCGGTTCTTTAAAACCATTGGCATTGGATATTGATTCAGCAGGTATTTTTGATAACAGCAATTATATCAAGGCGGGTTTTGGAAGTTTAAGAACGCCATTTGTACAGGCTGGTTTTTCTTTTGGTGATGGAAAAACAGCCGGGTTAAATATATATGCAAAGCATGTAGGCTCAGATGGAAAAAGGGATTTCCAGCAATTTTCCAGTACCAATGTGAAAATGAATGGCTATTTCAGATCAGGCAATAACCTGGAGTGGAATGCAGGTATTGGTTTAAAACAAGACCGGACTTACAAATACGGATATGAACCAATGACTCTAACATTTCCCAATGATTCATTGAAGCAAAATTTTCAAACTATCGGTGGAAGGGTTGGCTTTCATAATATCAATAAAACAGATTTCGGGCTGACTTATTCTCCCGAAGTAAAAATTGATGTATTTACTGACAATCATAAAAATACAGAGAGCAATACAGTTGTGAATCTTCCCTTGCAAAAAACAATAGGTAATGAATTCGCAGTAAACCTTGGTATAACATTCGATCTTACAAGACTTACTCCAAATGGTAAATCAGCGTTGAATAATACCATGTATTATATCTCTCCATCTGTTTTATATAAAACAGCCAAGTTGAATATACAGGCTGGCATCAGGCCATCCTGGGATAACAAAACCTTTAAAATGTTCCCAAATGTATTGGCTGATATAAGTACTGAAGATCATCGTTTCACTTTTCAGGCAGGATGGACTGGTTATATAAGAAAAACATCTTATCAATATTTAGCATCGCAAAATCCATGGCTTTATATTCCTACCGAATTAAAAAACACCTGGATAGAAGAAAGATTTGCAGGTTTCAAAGGCTCGGTCGGTGATCATTTCAGCTATGGTGCAAAGGTTGGATTTAATAAATTGAATAACCAGCCATTATTTGTGAATGACACCATTACTGCGGGTGGTGGCAAATCATTCAGGGTAATAAATGAAAGCAAAATGAATGTGTTGAATTTTGGAGGTCAGCTAGGCTTTGCAATACATGAAAAGTTTTCATTAATTACAGATGTTACCTATAATCAATTTACCGGCTTGCAGGATAATGCAAAGGCATGGGGGCTTCTTCCGTTGGAATTGAAAGCAGCAATGCGTTTACAGATCATAAAAGACCTCTGGCTTAAAGGAGATCTGTTTGCCTGGAGTGGGCCAAAGTATAAGAAAAAAGATGGTAGCATAGGCGATATGGATGGTGCTTTTGACCTGAATGCAGGACTTGAATTCAGGATTTCAAAGAACATAAACCTCTGGACGCAGTTCAATAATGTTTTCAACAAAGAATATCAACGCTGGAACCAGTACCCGGTTTATGGGTTCAACTTTGTCGGCGGTGTCGTATTTTCGTTCGACCAAAAAAACAAGTAATGTACGCCGCACTATATCGTTATCTCATTTTATATAAAGAATTACCAGTGCCGGGTATCGGCACTTTTTTATTGCAGCGGGACTCAGCTGTTGCTGATTTTCCCAATAAAATTATCAATCCTCCTAAATATCATGTAGCGTTGGCTGTAAAAGAAACAAACCCATCAACCGGTTTTTTCAAATGGCTTTCAATGGAATTAGGATTATCAGTTCATGATGCTGTCAGGCAATTCAATGATTTTGTTTTTGACCTTAAAAAACAAATTGCTGAAGGTAGCAGTATAAACTGGAATGTTGTGGGGGTTTTGCAAAGGGAATTGGGAGGTGAAACAAAATTTGTTCCTGCGGAAAAATGGTCAATAGAAGCTCCTGTGTCTGCAGAAAAAGTTATTCGTCAAAAGGCAGAACACATGGTAAGAGTGGGAGAGGACGAAAGAACCTCTGATGAGATGACAGCAATGCTTACCAGAACAGAATCAAGAAGATCATATTGGTGGGCTGCGCCTCTTGTTATCGGTTTGCTCTGTGTTATGTTTATTGGATGGTATTTTTCTGAATATGGTGTTGATACTGCTGCAACAGGAAACCACAAACTATTGACTCCTGAATCATCTCCGGTGACTTATAAATTGCTTCCTTGATTTTTACAGTCATTTGATCATTATCCTTTACTTTGCGGCTTTCAATGCAAAATAAAATTCATTATACCAATTGCCCGGCATGTGGATCTGCAGCTATTCATTCTGTTTTGTTGATAAAGGATCATTCTGTAAGTGGTGAAACTTTTCCTGTAGAAGAATGCTCTGTATGTAATCTCAGGTTTACACAGGATGTTCCTGTCAAAGATGAAATCGGGCCTTATTACAAATCAGAAAATTATATTTCACACACAAATACATCGAAAGGACTCATTAATAGCCTTTATCAAAGGGTTAGAAAAAGGACATTAAAGCAAAAAAGAAAGCTGATTGAAAAAACTACAGGGCTGAAAAGTGGAAGCATATTAGATGTTGGAAGCGGAACAGGAGCTTTTGTTCATGAAATGAAGGAATCAGGATGGCAGATTACTGGTCTTGAACCTGATGCAGATGCAATTTCTGTAGCAAAAAAGGATTTCGAAATTGAGCTGAAAAGTATCAATCAATTTTATCAATTATCACCCGGGTCTTTTGATGCAATTACTATGTGGCATGTGTTAGAACATGTACATGACCTGCAGGACTATATGGTTCAATTAAGATATTTACTAAAAGAAAATGGGAAACTGCTTATCGCAGTACCAAATCATACATCAAAAGATGCAGCTATTTATAAAGAATTCTGGGCGGCCTATGATGTTCCTAGGCATCTTTATCATTTCTCACCACGATCAATGAAAATGCTCGTTGAAAAACATGGAATGACAATTGAAAAATACAAACCAATGTGGTTTGATAGCTTTTATGTTTCGATGCTCAGCAGTAAGTATAAAAATGGAAAAACAAATCTTATTGCTTCATTTTTAAATGGACTTCGCTCAAATTTAAACGCTGTGGCAAATGTGCAACGTTGCAGTTCTGTGATTTATGTTATCAGGAAATAGTTACTGGCTAAATTGAACTTCATACAATTCAGGCCACCATTTACCCGTGATGTACATTTTCTTTGTGGCTGAATCATAAGCAATGCCGTTCGGAACATCTACTTCTGGATTTATAGCTTTTATCCTGTCCCACATAGCTGTGAGATCAGCCTTTGCCACTACAACACCAGTAGCAGGGTCAATTTTCAATATATAAGGGAACTGGTATTGATTAGCATAAATAAAACCATCTATATATTCGAGTTCATTGATATTAAAGGAAGGGGTGCCCGATTCTATTACTGTTTGCGTTTTTAATAACTTAAAAGTAGAAGGTTCATAATAATTCAAATCGCTTCCCCCTGTACTTACTATCAGGTTATTCCCATCATTCGTAAGCCCCCATCCTTCGATATCTACAGAAAATTCTTTTACTTTTTTGAAGTCCTTTAATGTATACACGAAGACTTTCTTCTCTTTCCAGGTGAGTTGATATATTGTGTCATTTAAAATTGTGATTCCTTCTCCGAAATATTCTTTACCAAGCGAAATTTCCTGCAAGGTTTTTCCCGTTTTATAATCTACTTTTTTCAATTTTGAAAACCCATAATTGCCGGTTCCTTCATACATATCGCCTTTATAGATCAGCAAACCTTGGGTATACGAAGAAGTGTCATGCGGATAACTATTAATAATAGAATAGTTAATAGTTTTTGGGCCTTGTGGTAATGAGTCTGGTTCTTGTTTGTCATTGTTTTTACAGGCGACTAGAAAAACAAGGGTGCAGATAAACAGGTATTTTTTCATAAAATCTTTAAAATGCACACAAAAATAAGTGCTGAGACTCTACCATGCTGTTAAAGGTTTTAAACAGTTGGCCAATGATTATAGGAAAACTACGATATAAAAACTTATTGCACAATTGTTTAAAAGGATTATATTTGATCAACATTAATCCCTTACACCTCGATTTTCATTCCTGAAATCCGATCCCTGAATTGCCTTTTTTAAATCCCCCAATCTCCTTTTATTCATTAGTTCCAATTTCCCGTGCTATACCCATGGCAATATTTGTTGCCGTGCCGTAATACCAAACTATTTGAAAACTTATGAAGACGGGATTTATTTTACTTGCTATCACATTCATCTTATCCGTAAGCCTGAATGCGCAACGGAATTGCTCAACCTATACTTACAATAAAGAATCTGTAATGAATAATGCAGCATTGGCAGCAAACGAAAAAGCCATTGAATCATTTATTCAACAACAACTTTCTTCCCGCATTAACGCTGAAACGATCAACCAGGGCATTGAGTCTTCAATAATAAAGATCCCTGTTGTTGTTCATATACTTTATCATTTTCCTGAAGAAAAAATAAGTGATGAATTGGTGCACCAGCAGATTGCTGTATTAAATGAATGTTTCCGCAGAAAAAATGCAGACTCTACTAATACACCTGCAAGGTTTAAACCTGTAGCAGCAGATTGCGAGATTGAGTTTAAACTGGCAACTTCTGACCCTCGTAAAAGAAATACAACTGGTATTATTAAAAAATATACACCGATCATTGAGTGGGAAGCAAAGGATGATATGAAGTTCAGCACAAAAATGGGTGATGATGCCTGGGATTCTAAAAGCTACCTGAATATATGGGTATGTAATCTTGATAATGTAGCCGGATATTCCAGTTTACCGGGAGGACCAGCCGATAAAGATGGTATCGTAATTGATTTTGCGGCCTTCGGGTTAAACCCTAATTCCTCTACCTATAATCTTGGCAAAACCGCAGTGCATGAAGTGGGACATTGGCTGGGATTAAAACATCTATGGGGAGATGAATTTTGCGGTGATGACGGAATAGCAGATACACCTAAACAATCGGGCTATAATGTGGATTGCCCTACAGGAGTGCTTATCTCTTGTAACAATGGCCCGAACGGCGATATGTATATGAATTATATGGATTTTACTTCAGATGCCTGTTTGAACCTCTTTACCCTGGGACAAAAGGCAAGAATGCAAACCATGTTTGCAGCGGGTGGGCCAAGAAACTCAATACAAAGTTCAAAAGGGCTTGATATGCCATTAATATTTGAGTCACCGTTACCAGAGGAAGACCCAAGATGGTTGGAGGTAAAATTGTATCCAAATCCGGCTTCAAACAAGCTTATGTTGGATTTGGCCTACGATATAAGGTGGATTGGAAAAATAATTCAGGTAACAAATTTAAACGGACAAGTCATTATGAATGTGACAGTTACGTCAAAAAATCAACAGATTGATATAAGTAAACTCGCACCTGGAATGTATTTCCTTGCAGCGAAAAAGGATGACGGGGAGTCTATGAAAAAGCGTTTTATCAAGTTATGAGTCGCAACCAAAATTTATTCTAACGGCAAGCATTGGGGTCACTGAAAAGTGGCCCCATCTTTTTTCAAAGTACTTCCAGGCTGTTTATCTTATCCAGGTCAATTTGTTTTACCAGGTCTTCCAGGTTATCATATTTTATTTCCTCCCGCAGGTATTTCTTTACATATACTTTTAGCGTTTGACCATAGATTTCTTTTTCCAGATCAAAAAGATGTACTTCTATAACTTTTGTTTTACCATCCACAGTAGGCCTGAAGCCAATACTCATCATCCCCTTCATTCTTTCTGTTGAATTTTCCAGTGATGCATAAACAGCATAGATGCCATTGCCCGGAATGATCTTTTCCTCATCTTCTATTTTCAGGTTGGCGGTTGGATAGCCGAGTTTGCGGCCTATTTTATTGCCATGTACTACCGTTCCGGAGAAAAAGAATTCATATCCCAGTAATGTATCTGCAGTCGCAATATCATTATGCAGGATAGCTTCCCGGATATTTGTGGAACTGATAGAAATATTCTCCAATATATGTTTAGGAATCTCTTTCAGAATATAATTATATACAGGTGCCATTTTTTCAAGCAGGCGATAATCACCTAAACGGTCACGGCCGAAACGGTGATCGTAACCGATGATGATGGTATGGGGATGAAACTTATCAATGAGAAAATTCCTGATGTAATCTTCTGCAGGCTGGTTGGCAAATGCATCTGTAAAAGGAACAACCACTAAATGGTCTATTCCAATAGCCTTGAGTAATTCTATCTTTTCCTCCAGGGTATTGATGAGGCGAATACCAAGAATTGTTGAAGAAACCACTTTTCTCGGATGCGGATGGAAAGTAACTATAATTGACTCTCCATTGATGACCTCAGCTTCTGATTTTAGTTTATCAATAACCTGACGGTGTCCCATATGCACACCATCAAATGTTCCGATGGTTACGACAGCATTTTTAAAAACGGGCAGGTTCTCTATATCACGGTGTACTTGCATAATTGAAGGGGCAAAACTAATTGATAATTGATAATTGAACTTTGAAAATTGATACCTGATGTCAGGCTTGGAACAATTAAATTTGCCGGGTAATCGAAATTATGAGTTTGTATAGCAAAAGAGGCGTTTCTGCCCAGAAAGAAGAAGTGCATGCGGCCACTAAGAACCTCGATAAAGGCCTTTACGAAAAAGCATTTTGCAAGATATATCCGGATGTATTGTGTGGCGATGAAGGTTGGGTAAATGTGATGCATGCAGATGGCGCAGGTACCAAAAGTATCCTTGCTTATTTGTATTGGAAAGAAACTGGTGATGTGTCAGTATGGAAAGGGATTGCACAGGATGCAATAGTTATGAACCTTGATGACCTGCTTTGCGTAGGGATATATGATAAAATACTTTTTTCCTCCACAATTGACAGGAATAAGAATGTGATTCCTGCTGAAGTACTTGAAGCAGTTATAAAAGGTACACAGGAATTCTTTGATACAATGAAGGGATTTGGTATCAATATCAGTTTCATGGGTGGTGAAACGGCAGATGTAGGTGATGTGGTAAGAACTATTGCAGTAAACGGAACAATGACAGCCCGGTGGCCTAAAGAAAAGTTGATAACGAATGAAAAGATAAAGGCAGGAAATGTGATCGTTGGTTTAGCCGGGTTTGGTCAGGCAGATTATGAGAAAAAATATAACAGTGGTTTAGCCAGTAATGGCCTTACAAGTGCAAGACATGATGTATTGCATAAAACATATGGAGCAAGGTTTTCTGAAAGCTATGATACATCATTGGATGAATCGGTTGTTTACATCGGCCCGCATAGAATGACAGATGAGATTAAAGACGGGCAAAGTACTTTTACTATTGGCGATTTACTGTTGAGTCCAACAAGAACATTTGCACCGGTAATGAAGGAGTTACTGGAAAACCATTTTGATGCAATTAATGGATTGGTGCATTGCAGCGGCGGAGGACAAACCAAGTGTTTGAAATTTGTACCAGACAATGTTCGTATTTTAAAGAATAATTTATTTGAACCACCTGTTATTTTCAAACTTATACAAGTGGCCAGCAAGTCTGATGACAGGGAAATGTACCAGGTCTTTAATATGGGAACAAGACTTGAAATTTATACAAATGAGAAAGATGCTGATACGACTATAAGCGTCGCAAATAAATTTGGAGTGGATGCACAGGTTATTGGTCGGGTGGAAGAGAGTGGCAAAAAGGAACTGCATATCAAATCGGGTGCAGTTGATTTGATTTATCATTAATTTAGATTCATGCAATCATTCCAGCTTTTATCCCAAAAATTTGCCCTTCACTTTGATAAAAGGCATTTTCCGGAGCAGCCATCTTCGTTGTATGATCCCAATGAGTATTTTCTAAAACTTGGTGGAAAAAGGGTTCGTCCTGTTTTATGTTTAATGGGTAATGAACTTTTCGATGAAATTAAGCCTGATGCATGGCATTTGGGCACCGCTATAGAATTGTTTCACAATTTTACATTGATACATGACGATATTATGGACAAAGCCCCTCTGAGAAGAGGAATGCAAACAGTGCATTCAAAATACAGCGATAATACGGCACTGCTGGCAGGGGATGTAATGTTGGTAACTGCATATGAAGAATTAAATAAAATAAGTATTGAATACCTCAAGCCGATCCTGACACTATTTAATAAAACAGCAAAAGAAGTTTGCGAAGGCCAGCAACTGGATATGGATTTTGAAAAATTGGAAACTGTGGATATGGATGCCTATATCAATATGATCACATTAAAAACTTCTGTTGCATTGGCAGCCAGTTTACAAACCGGTGCAATATTGGGAGGCGCAGGAGAGAGGAACCAGCATTTATTATATGAGTTTGGTAAAAAACTTGGCATTGCATTCCAGGTGCAGGACGATTACCTGGATGCTTTTGGCGATCCGGATAAATTCGGCAAACAAGTTGGAGGAGATATTTTATCAAATAAAAAAACATTTTTATTGCTGCATGCTATTGCAAACGCTTCTTCAACCCAGCAAAAAGAATTGAATGATTTATTGGCTGGTAACGGTGAAAAGAAAGTTGAAAAAGTATTACAGATTTTCCGTGATTGTAAAGCTGATGAATGGGCTTTGCAGCTAAAGAATAAATATCTTGATGAAGCTTTTTCCCACCTGGAGGATATTGCTGTTCTCTCCAAAAGAAAAGAGCCACTAAGGGAGTTGGCTCATTTCCTCGTTAAACGGGAACACTGATATATAGTTAGTCAGTAACTTTTTATATTAAACTTATAAGGCAAATAGCAATTATTGCAATATCTACCAGTATGGTAGCGAATAAAGTCGGGATCGTAATTTTTGTAGGTAAAGCTGCAAGATTAGTTATAAGGCTTACTGCCATAGCTGCAATTGCAAATGGCCAGAAAATAAAATTATTGCCTGTTGCCAAAATGATGGAAACGGTAATAATAGTAAACACACAGCCATGACCAGCAATCGAAAACGCAGTCCAGCCAAAGCGATTTTCCTCTTGCCCGTCTGCCCAGTTAATAAAACGTTTCCACGATGATTTTTTAGTTGTTGATTTACTATATACAGGCGCAAAGGCTTGTTGAATTGTTGTTTCCATGATTTTTGTTTTTGTACTGCAAATTTTAAATAGCTGGCTCTTTAATATAATGATGAAGATTTCTGTAATACCTGATCTTTGTCAGCTTTTGTTTATGAATCCCCTAAAAAGTGGAGATTTAAATCAATTGCAATTGATATTTTTACCTATTTTAAAGGATTAATAATAGGATATGACAACTTCTGAAACTGACAGCTTTAAAAAACCAACCTTAGGTCATGCTTTATTACCAATTTTAGTATTGATCGGCCTGCTGATGCTGAATGTTTTTTTCTATGGTGATATGGCCACTTCGGGAGCCAACCAGATCGCCTTGATTCTTGCTGCTATGGCAGCGGTATTTGTTGGACTTTCATTAAAGATACCTTTTGAAAATATGTTGAAAGGCGTCATCAAAAGTATCAACTCATCTATGGCTGCTATACTTATCCTTTTGATGATCGGAGCATTGGCTGGAACCTGGCTTATAAGTGGAATAGTTCCGGCAATGATCTATTATGGGCTTCAAATTCTAAATCCTACCATATTTTTATTTGCAACTTGTATAGTATGCTCTATTGTTTCAGTTGCTACAGGCAGTTCATGGGCTACAGTTGCAACTGTTGGTATTGCATTATTAGGTATCGGTACTGCTATGGGAATTCATATTGGCCTTATTGCAGGTGCAGTTATTTCCGGAGCTTATTTTGGTGATAAGATATCACCTATGTCGGACACAACAAATCTTGCCCCTGCTATGGCTGGCACAGACCTGTTTACCCATATAAGATATATGATGTACACTACCGTTCCGAGTATGGTTCTTACTTTGCTTATCTTTCTCGGTATAGGTCTTTTTTCGAAGAGTAGTGGCTCAATTGAGGATACAGCAGCTCTATCTGCTGCTATTAAATCAAAATTCAATATTAATCCGTTTTTATTCATTGTTCCGGCCATTGTTATCTGGATGATAATAAAAAAAGTAAATGCATTAGCGGCATTATTGATTGGATCTTTACTGGGAGGTTTTGCTGCTATTATTTTTCAACCCGAAATTATTAAAGAAGTAGCTGGTACCACCGGTGATTTTGCAAAACAAGCTTACATGGCATTAATGAATGCTATGTCTACCGAGGTAAAAGTTGCAACAGATAATGATATAGCTAATAGTTTGCTCAAGGCAAAAGGGATGTTTGGTATGCTTAATACTATCTGGCTGATTCTTGCTGCCATGTGTTTTGGCGGAGTAATGGAATCAGCCGGGCTGCTTAGAAGAATCACCGAACCGCTTGTAAAGAAAGCGAAAAGCACAGGTGCGTTGGTAGCCACCACTGCCGGAAGTTGTGTGTTTGTAAATGTTACAGCATCTGATCAGTACCTTTCTATTGTTGTGCCGGGAAGGATGTTCGCACAAACCTACAAGGACAGAGGACTTGCACCGGAAAACCTTAGTCGTACATTGGAAGATTCCGGAACTGTAACCTCAGTATTGGTGCCATGGAATACCTGTGGTGCAACACAGGCGGGTGTATTAGGAGTGGCAACATTTGTTTACCTGCCCTTTTGTTTCTTTAATATTATCAGCCCGTTCATGACTGTATTTTTTGCTTATGCCGGAATTAAAATAAGGAAGCTGGTTAAACCAACGGATAAAACTGCTCCGGTAGTAACAGCTTAATTTTTTTTTGTTAATAAAATCTGCTGCACATTTTTACTTGCTTGTACTCCGTAGCTCATTATACAAATGAGCGGAGTAGTAGGTAACTTTGTGCGGCATTTTTGTTATTAATATTGAATTGTAATTATGAAGTACCAGGTTGGTGATACAGTGTTATTGCTCCATTCTAATGAAGAAGGAAAGGTGGTGGACATTATGAATGAAAAAATGCTGATGGTTGATGTGAAAGGTGTCACTTTCCCGGTTTATATGGACCAGGTTGACTTCCCTTACTTCAAACGATTTTCAGAAAAAAAGATTTTTCCTCCCAAAAAAGAAAAGCAATATGTGGATGACCTTCGGAAAGAAAAGACGGAAAAGTCCGGAAAGTCAGAAAGACAGAGTGATGGGGTTTGGCTTACTTTCTTACCAGTGATGGATACGGATGAATTTGGAGATGAAGTGGTGGAAGTATTGAAATTGCACCTGGTAAACCGAACTGAAACTGCTTACAATTTTGTTTACAAACTACATTTCTTTGGCAAGCCTGATTTTGAATTAAAGAATACGATCCATCCTTTTGAGGATTTCTACCTGCATGATATTGATTTTGCTGACTTGAATGATAGCCCGTCTTTTGAATTTGACTTCTCATTGGTTAATCCAGACAAACTAAAGGCTGAGCATTATGAGGCAATTGTGAAGTTGAAGCCAAAGCAACTCTTTGCAAGGATCGAGGAATTGAAGAAAAAGAATGAAGCTACATTTTCTCAACTGTTGTTTGAGAACTATCCCCAGAAACAGGTGGAAGATGTGGTAGAAATGGGACGGCTTGCTGCAAAGGGATACAAGATCTATGATGCTTCAAAAGCAAGGCAGCATATGGAGCCTGCCCGATCTGTAGTGGATCTGCATATTGAAAAACTGACCGACAACTGGAAACATCTCAGCAATTTTGAGATACTGACTATGCAATTAAAAGCCTTTGAAAAATATTACCAGTTATCAGTTGCTCATCACCAGCCATCATTGATCGTAATACATGGAGTAGGGGAAGGAGTACTGCGGGATGAGATACATGAAAAACTGCGTTTGAAAAATGAAGTAAAATCTTTTGTGAACCAGTTTCACCCGAATTTTGGATATGGTGCTACAGAGATATTTTTTCAGTATTGAAGAAATAATCAAAATTCAAGTGATAAATAAATATTACCTGATTTTATTTTTCTTTAAAAAGAAATTAATAATAATTGAAAGAAGATGTAAAATGGCCAGACAGATTGTAATTATTGTGCCGTAGAACCCAATAAAGCCAACTACTTGAATCAAAATATAGTTCTCATTACCTAGAAAAGCGATAAGTGTACAAATAAGTGAGACCAGAAAACTATTGGTCATGAGTTTTAATAGAAATCCGGAAATCTTTGTCATACTCTATTGTTTTTGAATTTCTAAAATACACATAATTCTTACAGTTTGTCGAGTAGAATTACAGAACGATGAAGAGAGTGACACAACAGGCGATGATAGTAGTAATGCTGCTGGTTACATAAATTGTATATTTGCTGTTCGCTTCTTTGAAAATTTTGCTACAAGCCTGGCTATCGCTTCTTATTTATTTAAGAGGAGGAAAGTCCGGACAGCACAGAGCAATGCACCGGTGAAGAGCCGGGTCCTTAGCAATAGGGAACAGATAGTGCCACAGAAAATAACTGTCCGCCAAACGGCGGATGAGGGTGAAAACGTAGGGTAAGAGCCTACGGCTTTTGATGGTAACATCATTTGCGGGTAAACCTTGCATGCTGAAATGCCACATATAGTATCGTTTGAGAACGGCTCGTTCGAGATACAGGGTAGGCAGCTTGATTCCGATCGGCAACCTTCGGAACAGATAAATGATAGCCCACGACAGAATCCGGCTTATGGCTTGTAGCTTTTTTAATACCCCAAACCCCTAAAGGGGCTTTAACCCTATAATTTGAAGACTTACTTAATGTTCCGGATTCAGGAAAAGAAAGAGTTTCCAATATAACCTCCCAATTCCATTAGCCAGGCTATGCCAAGATGTACGATCAATCCGCCAAGGATTGACCGGGTGTGATAAACAACAATACCTAATATTATTCCGCCGAAATAAGAACTGATACATTCTCCCAATGGTTTTCCAAAATGGATAGTGCAATAAAAACATGCCATGGGCAATATGGCATCTTTACCTGCCCATTTTATAAATGCAAGAATTAAAAAACCCCGAAAGAATAATTCGATGGTGATGAAATCTGTGCCATAAGAAATTTCAAAAAGCAATTTGTGCCACCATTGTATGCCCGGTTCGTTATAGACACCAGCTATTGTTTTCAATTTGGGATATACAGCTAAAAAGTCGGGCTGGGTGGAAGCAACAGCAATTAATGGTATCATTATTATAAGCATCAGCAGGTAGGGCCGCCAGTCCAACTCTTTTGTCTTTATACCATAAAATGGTTGTTGCCTGTCAAATAGCTTCCAAAGAATAAGTAATAAACTGCTGATGATAATAACCAATAAAGGCCAGTAGATAATATGGTTCCAGTAATTGTTCCAGTTGAGGTTTTCTGAAAACCGGAAATTAAGATCAAATGCTGCCTTCAAAGAAAAAATAGCGGGGGCGATAACGACCAGAAAAATAAATGCAGGTTTAATATCGAATTTTCCTTTTCCAAAAAGTTGATATAATAAATAAGGAAATGAAAATGCGAGGAAGAATATTATATACCTCGAAAAAAAACTAATAAGAAATGAATGTTCTTTGTTGATCAAAAAATCAATCTGAAATTGATAGTTTAGAAAGATAAGCAGGCCTGTAAAGGCAGATACGATGGTTAGTACTTTCCTGTCCGTTTCGTAGAAATACTTTCTTATCTGGAGTATGAGATCCTTCATTTAAGGCGGAAAATAAAATATTTTGGTGGTCTTTAAACTTTCTTGTGCAGTACAGTTCCAATGTTTCGTTAAATGATTTATTTGAACCACAAAAAAGTATAGCCATGAAAACTATCACACTTAACCGGATCACACTTGCTGCATTTGCAGTATTATTTGCTCTATTCATTACTTCCTGCCAGAAGGAAGCAAGTTTATCAAACCCTAATGACACAGTTACTGAAGAAGAAGCCGCCACACTTTCTGATGAAAGTACTCAGGCAGAAGCCAGCTTTGATGATGCTGACGACATTGCCTTTACCGCTGCCGATGAAGAAGGTAATGCTGGTGGTTTTGGAGTTGAAGGCCGTTCGGCTGGTACAGCAGGCCGCATCTTCCTGCCAACTTTTTCAGAGCTACGTGAAAGAATTGGTGATTGTGCTACCATCACCATAACACCAAATGACAGTACTTATCCCAAAACAATTACAATTGATTTTGGCGATAGCTGCCGTGGCAGGGATGGTAAAGTAAGAAGCGGAAAATTAG
The DNA here is from genome assembly GCA_964453625.1 of uncultured Chitinophaga sp. Lineage (GTDB taxonomy): Bacteria > Bacteroidota > Bacteroidia > Chitinophagales > Chitinophagaceae > JJ008. The sequence continues at coordinate 4,056 of CAYVSH010000048.1, read as the reverse complement.
TATTGCATTTTACTGGCCCTATCCGCAGACCAGGTTCTGTTGTTACACTCACTTTTGTCCGCTACTATGTAAACCGTGTGCATATTGAAGGAACAAAAGTTTTTAGAAATCTTTCTGAACCACCGGTTCACAAATGGAGTATTGCAGTTGTTGATGGCAGGGTTACATTCCCAGGCGGCAGAGGCTACAGCTATGAAGGAATTAAAACTGTAACACAAATTGCTGGTATGTTAACAGCTATTGTCCGGGATGATGTATACAAGATTACTGGTCGTTCTTCTACCCGGTTCAACAACGGTAAAACTGTTAATATAAATACTGAAGATCCGCTGATCAAAAAAGTAAACTGTCACTGGATAAGTGATGGTACATTGAAAATAAAAATTAACGACAGGGTTTTAAGATTGGACTTTGGTTTCCCAAATAACGGAAGCTGTGATAATAAAGCATTGCTTACCTGGAATAATGGAAACAGCCAGCGAGTGATTATTCTTCCTTAATCAATATATACAAAATGAAAGCCTTCCTGTTATCAGGGAGGCTTTTTTATTTACCCATTTCTAGATTTCGTTTTATCCATATTATAGCCTTTTTTACATAATATTCTTCATCATCTTCAAGATTCTTTACCAGCTTTTTTATTTCATTGTGATGTTCAGGAATTCTCGTATACCATTCCACAAGTACCAATGATAATCTTCGTTGCCAGAAATCTTTGGAGGAATTATATTTCCAGGCTAAAGCAAATATTCTTTTTTGATGCGTTTTCAATATAGGCTTCAATCCTTGCATTCCCATTGCATCACAGATAGCCCAGTTGCCAATATTCTTTGAAAATGTTTGTATGAGTTGAAGTGATTGTTCCGGATCATTCTTTGCGATCCTGCCCAGCATCTTTACAGCAATTGTTTTTTCTTCCAGCGAACCTGCTTTCCAGAGTTCTTTTATTAATGGAAATCCGCCTGATTTAAATTGTTTTGCAAGATCATTCAATACAGGATTTCTAACACCATATACTTTATAGGTGCCAGGTACAAATTTCTGGTGAGCAGTTTTAGCCTCCGAAGAAGCGTTTTGTATTAATAACTTTTGAATTTCTTTTAATTGTGCGGACATAGAAACTTTAAGTTCTAAGAATGACTGAACTCAAAAGAGACTTTAGGCTAGTACTAAATTAAAGCAACAATTAAAAAGAAGAAAACTTATTCGATATAATACTTAACAAGTGTAGAGACCTGTTGTTTTAGTAATATTCTTTCACCCATTCTTGCTTTTTCAAAAACGTATTTTATAACTCCAATACCGGGTTTGAAAGTTAATTGATCCCTTCTATAGTTCCTGGCATGTTTTTCAAAAAAGATACACTCGTTAAAACTACCTGCGGGACAATTGATGGATGATTCAATCTTTAAAGATCGGCCTACGGCTGCTGCATCTTCAAAACTGGCGAGGTAGCGCAGCGAATCACCGGGGAAAAGGCTGTATTCTTTCTTTACATCCATTATGTCTGGAGTGAACAAACGATCCTGGAGATCAAAGAATGCTGAATCGTTTGCAAATAAAGTTTGTGGCAAGCCAATATTGATGTTGCTTTCCCACCAAATAATGCCATCTGGTAAGGTTCTCTTATTAGAGATAAATCGTAATGTGTCATATTGTATCCGCTGGAAAACTCCGTCAGTAAATACCGAGTCTTCGTAAATCCAATAGTTTTTACTGCTCAGGCGGAGTAGTCCGCAATGTTTCGATGTGCAGGTATAATCAATCACTGAATCGGATGAATAGGAGCGGCCTGCCGGGTTAGCAGTTTGTAACTCACAAGGCTCAATTTTTTGATCAGTAGTGATGTCTTTCCTGCAGGACGCAAATAATATGCTGCCTGTAAACAGGGTTAGAATTATCTTTTTCAAAGGAATCCGTTTTTAGTCCAAAAGGATTGACAAAATAGAGACTAGTTTTCATATCTCATAATTTTACTAAGGAAATTTACGACACTACATGCACCGTAAATTGTGCAAATGATTGGATTTAAACGGGAATTGATATGTTATCTGCAATAAAAAAAGTCTGAAATTATTTTCAGACTTTTTTATATTCCTGCTGATTAGGCGCTAAATCTTTTATTTGAGTGTCTTTTCAAAAAAGTCTTTCATGTCTTTCCAGGAAGCTGTATCAGCTGCTGCATTATATTTAATGGGTAAGTTGAATTTCTCACCCATGGCAGTAGCATTTGGGTTAGTAAAGGCATGAGTCGCACTATCATAAGTTTTAAAAACATAAACTGCACCCACAGAATCCATTTGTTTTCTAAACTGATCTGCCTGTTCCTGCGGTACAAACGGGTCAGCACCACCGTGACAAACCAGTACATGTGCTTTTAGTTTGCTTTTATCCGGAGTGACCACCTGTAATCCGCCATGAAAACTAACAACAGCTTTCAGGTCTACACCAAGGTTGGCCATGTTTAATACCTGTGTGCCGCCAAAGCAATAGCCGATAGCAGAAACTTTATTAGCATCAACCTGGCTATAGGTTTTCAATTTTTCTAATGCAGCATCAAAACGCCTCTTAGCCATTTGGGGATCGGCATAAAAAGGTGTGGCGAGTTGTCCGGCCAGTTCAGGATTGTCAGCCTGTTTTCCATCACCATACATATCTATGGCCATAGATATATAACCAAGTTTTGCCAGTTCTCTGGCTCTCATTTTTGCATAGTCGTTCAATCCCCACCATTCATGTACCACTATAACTGCCGGCCTTACACCTTTTATGTTATCATCATACACAACAAATCCGTTCATGGTAACGCTGTCTCCGGTATAGGTTATGTTTTCCTCTTTTAATAATGGTTCTTTCATTTCAACCTCCGTTTTTTTGTCTTCGTTTTTGCAGGATGTTAATGCAAATACTGATGTTAGTATTACAAAAGATAATAATTGAAGTGATTTCATTGATCTTGTTTTTGTTTCAAAATTTATTGAACATAAAGTTCTGAAAAAGTTTTAATATACAATGGTTGTGATTGTTACGGTTGCAAAACAGAATATATTAGATAAACCGGGTAATTAAGTTTACCTTTCCCCGAACATCTTTTTTTTTATTCTCTCTAGAGTTCTTTTTAATGTTAATAATACTTTTGTTTTTTGTGTGTCACTGGTACCTGGCGATCTTTTCTCAAACTTTTCTCCAACACCGTTATGCATCACATGCTGCATTCAGCATGAATAAATTTTGGGAACGTTTTTTTTATATTTTAGCTTATATAGGACAGGGTTCTTCCTATGTTAGCCCGAGAGTGTATGCTATTATGCATCGTATGCATCATGCTTATACAGATACTGAAAAAGACCCGCATTCACCAAAATATGACGATAATCTCTGGATAATGATGTGGCGAAGCCGTGTATTTACATCAGGTGTTTTTAATAATAAAATAGAAATTGAAGAACGGTTCTTAAAAAACCTGCCTGACTGGCCGGCATTAGATAAAATTGCCCACAACTGGATTTCCCGGGTGGCCTGGATCGCTTTTTATATAACATTCTATATCATTTTCGCTCCATCTGCATGGTGGTATTTACTGATTCCGATTCACATTGTGATGCTTCCATTACATGGTGCTGTGATCAATTGGTTTGCCCATAAATATGGTTCAGTGAATTTTAAAATGGACAATACATCCAAGAATTTATACCCGATGGATATTTTCCTGATGGGGGAAGCGTATCATAACAATCATCACAAAACACCTTCGGCTATCAATTTTGGAAAAAGATGGTATGAGTTTGATCCCACGTATCCCATAATCCGGTTTTTGAGCCTGGTAAAAGTGATTAAAGTAAACAAGATCAATAAAAGCAGTAATGTAATATTGGAGTAATTTTTTGTTTGACTATTTCATGCTGGGGCACAAAGTATTCCTTTGTGCCCTTTGTGTTTTTAAGGAGCCGCTCTTTCTAAGATCATGTATAATCCAAAATACTACAAAACTCAGCAATGCTGCAAAGAAGCACCAAACAGAAATTACAAACCCCCTGTAGAATATTATTGCAAATA
>CAYVSH010000047.1:0-20584 GCA_964453625.1 uncultured Chitinophaga sp. | reverse complement strand
AGCTTTAATGATAGGTTGCTCAGGCAAATCAATCCGCTGAAACTGGAAACCAAAACCCGGTGCTGCTGGTTTCATGGTCAACGTTGTCAAAATACCGGTATGCAAACCTGTGCCGGAAATACTAACGGAAGATTTAATTGTATGCTGCTTATCCGGATTGAAGTCTGGGCTCATGTAATAATTTGTTTAAGTGTTTTTAGGAACCGGGCAAAGATAGACATTCAGGAAAAAGGGAAAAAAGCGGACTCTGGCAAATAGATTCAAACAGGATCTGCGATAGAAATTGAAAGCGAAAAGTATCAGGAAATTTTTTCAGCCAGTAATTGCTTTACCAGAACTTCCAGTTCTTTGATCCTTCTTTCCATTTCAGGTAGATTACGGGCAGTAGCCTGGCTTCTTATAGCCTGATTATAATCATATGCAGGGGAACCGGTAACAGCAGAGCCGGGTTTTTTAAGTGACTTACCTAAACCCGCCTGTGCATTTATTTTAGAACCATCGGCAATTTGTATATGACCTACAATGCCCGCCTGCCCGCCGATCATTACTCCATTACCGATTTTAGTGCTTCCGCTTACACCTGCCTGTGCAGCGATGACAGTACTATAACCTACTTCTACATTATGAGCTATCTGGATTAAATTATCCAATTTGGCTCCTTTTTTAATAACGGTAGAACCTATAGTTGCCCGGTCAATAGTAGCATTGGCGCCGATCTCTACACTGTCTTCAATTACCACATTGCCGATCTGTGGTACTTTTTTTAATGTCCCATCTGCCTGTGGTGCAAAACCAAAACCGTCACTTCCTATAACAGTGCCTGCATGAATTGTGACATCATTGCCAATCACACAGTCATGGTAAATCTTTACTCCGGGATGAATGACTGTGTCATTCCCAATAGAAACATTATCACCAATAAAAGCATTCGGGTATATCTTAGAGTTGTTGCCCACTTTTACATTTTCACCGAGATAAGCAAAGGCACCAATAAAAACATTTTCACCATGTGAAGCTGTTTTAGCAATATATGATGGCTCCTGGATACCACTTAACATTTGCCGGGCAATTTCCTGGTATTTAGTAAGTAATGTTGCAAAAGCTGTATACGCATCGGCTACCCGTATCAATGTAGCATTAACAGGTTGCTTTAATTTATATGTGTCATTGATGATAATAACAGATGCTTTGGTACTATATAGATAATCTTCATATTTAGCATTGGAAAAAAAAGTCAACTGGCCGGATCCGGCTTCTTCAATTTTTCCGAAAGAAACAACAGCCGTTGCCGCATCACCTTCTACTTTTCCATTAATAAGTTGAGCTATTTGCGAGGCGGGAAATTGCATAGTAAGTTTATTAGTTCAGTTTTTTTCAGATTAATCAATCTTCCATTTTATAATAGCAAATGTAATATTTTTTAGCAGCGCCACTGAGGTTATGATGTATCAAAGCATTATCAACTTCAGAAATGTCTTTTATCATTCCATCTTTGAATAGAATGTTGATTCGTTCATCCTGCAGGTCATAAGTTGTATTGCTGGCCTCACCTGTAAATACAAAATATCCTGCTTCGTTTTCAGTGATACTTAGTTTAGATGCTGCTTCACATATTTTGCCTTTTATAAATTCTTGTTCGAAAGGGGCAGCTTGCAGTTTTACTTTTAGCAATTTTCGTTCCACCAATAAACGGCATAGGCGGGATAATATTTTATCAGGGTGGTCGCACCAGTTTTTAATTGTAGCCATTACATCATAATCATCGAGCCGGCAAAAAGTGTCAAGGTCATTTTTAATGGTATATTCTTTTCCGGATCCATAGCCTCCTTGATTATGAAGAAAAAATGTAAAAGCTGCCGTAGCACCCCAGACATCATTTCTCTTCATCTCAATCAATTCTTTTGCCCTGCAGATTATTTTAACCAGCATCATTTCAGCAGCTATTACCGTTTTGTGCAGGTATACCTGCCAGTACATCAGCCTGCGGGATACAAGGAATTTTTCAATGGAATAAATTGCTTTTTCTTCTACCATCAATTCACCATCTTTTACGGTCAACATTTTTAAAATGCGATCATACCCGATCACCCCTTCAGCTACTCCAGTAAAAAAACTATCCCGGTTCAGATAATCCATCCTGTCTACATCTAGTTGTCCGGATACCAGTTGGTATAAAAATGGCTTTGGATGTTTATTGGTGAAGATTTGAATAGCTGTATTTAACTGCCCATTGAATTGTTCATTTAGTTTTTCCATTATCAAGATGGAAAGGGTTTCATGGTGTACTCCATTAATCAATTCACTTTCCAGGGCATGAGAATACGGTCCGTGGCCAATATCATGTAAGAGAATAGCAACCTTGGCACCTAACTGTTCATCGGCTGAAATTTCAATCCCTTTGCCCTTTAATTCATTCAGTGCTGTACACATTAAATGGTAAGCACCCAATGAGTGATGCAACCGGGAATGAACAGCACCCGGATACACCAGGTGTGCAAACGCCATCTGGTGGATATTGCGAAGCCGCTGATACCAGGGATGTGCAATGATCTGTAATATCAAAGGATCATCAATCGTAATAAACCCATAAACCGGGTCGTTAATGATTTTGCGGGCCAGGGGCATGTTGCTGTTTTGTTAAAGACTTTTTGAGGACAGGCGTCAAAAGTACAACGGCAAAGTTTAATAAGCTATTTTTACCCGACCTGTAACTTTATAGGAGTAAATAAAATAAAAGAATGGCAGTTGCAAAAATTATCTGGGTAGATGATGAGATAGAAAGTCTTCAATCGCAAAAACTGTTTTTGGAAAATAAGGGATATGAAGTGCAAACCTTTACCAACGGATTTGATGCAATAGATTTTGTAAAAGAAAACCAGGTGGATGTAGTGCTGATTGATGAAAGCATGCCCGGTATAACCGGATTGGAAACATTGGCCAAAATCAAAGAAGTTAATCAGTCACTACCTGTCGTTTTGATCACTAAAAATGAAACGGAAAACCTGATGGATGAAGCCATCGGTTCGCAGATAAGTGATTACCTGATAAAACCAGTAAATCCAAACCAGGTTTGGCTCAGTCTTAAAAAAATTATTGATAACAGACGGTTGGTTGCCGAAAAAACAACTACTTCTTACCAGCAACAATTTCGTCATCTGTTTACTGCCCTTAATAGCAATCCTGATTATAATGAGTGGATGGATATTTATAAAAAGCTAGTGTATTGGGAACTGGAGATGCAGAAAAGCGATAGCCCCGAAATGCAGGAAGTATTACAAAGCCAGAAGAATGAAGCAAACACAGAATTTTTCAAATTTGTTTCAAAAAATTATGCTGGCTGGGTCTCTCCAAAAAGTAAAGATGGTCCGGTAATGAGTCATAATCTTTTTCAGTTTAAAGTGCTGCCACATGCTGAAAAAGGAACCCCGTTGTTTTTTATATTGATTGATAACCTACGTTTTGACCAGTGGAAGACAATCCAACCCATTTTCGCAGAAAGTTTCCGGATATTGGAAGAAGAAAGTTTTTACAGCATATTACCTACTGCTACTCAATATTGCCGCAATGCAATATTTGCAGGGTTGATGCCACTTGAAATTGAAAAACAATTTCCAGTACTTTGGAAAAATGACGAAGAGGAGGGAGGTAAAAACCTGAATGAAGAACAATTTTTCAGAGCACAGTTGAAACGATTAGGGAAAGGTGATCTGAAAGTTTCTTATACTAAAGTATTGAACAACCAGGCTGGCCTGGACCTGGTAAATAATATTCACAACTTGATGAATAATGACATCAATGTGATTGTTTACAATTTTGTTGATATGCTTAGCCATGCCCGAACGGAAATGGAAGTGCTGAAAGAACTGGCGAGTGATGAAATGAGCTATCGCAGCATTACAGCAAGTTGGTTTGAACATTCGCCATTACACCAGGCATTGAAGAAAATTGCAGATAAGAATATCAAGATCGTTTTAGCAACAGACCACGGAAGTGTACGAGTAAAGACACCTTATAAAGTAGTCGGAGACAAACAAACTACAACCAATCTTCGTTACAAGCATGGCCGTAACCTGAATTATGAACCTAAGGAAGTTCTGGCTTTTAGAGATCCAAGGGAAGCAGGCTTGCCGGTTCCAACGATTAACTCATCTTTTATCTTTGCCAAGGAAGATAGCTTTCTTTGTTACCCGAATAATTACAATTACTATGTCAATTATTATAAGAACACTTTTCAACACGGCGGTGTAAGCCTGGAAGAAATGATTGTGCCGGTTATAAAAATGCAGAACAAATAATTAATTGCCAATAGTGAATGTGATGTGGAAAAGAATGAAATGCTTTAGAAGTTGATTAGAACATTGACCATTAAATTTGTAAAAATACTGGACATTTTCAAAAATGAAATATACTCAAACCTCTCTCGATAAATTAGAACTGATACCCGAAGAAGCCGGTTATATCTTAAGATATGAAAGGGGAACTTTTCAAAGTGGCTATTGCATCCTCGAGGCTAAAAAAGTTGTGGTATTGAATAAGTTTTTGCAAACTGAAGGCCGTATCAATACACTTATGGACCTTATTCCGCAGCTTGAAATTGATGAAACAATGCTGACTGATGAATCAAGAAAGATCTACAAAGAAGTGATGGCTAAACTTGCTTCAGAAGAGAAATAGTATATCGGTCAATCACCAGAATTTTCTTAGTTCGTAATTCGTATTTTTATACGGATGACTTGCCCCCCACTTAAAATAACATTTCTTGGCAGCGGTACCAGCAGCGGTGTGCCTATGATAGGCTGCAGTTGTGAAGTTTGCACTTCTTCAGATAAGAAGGACAAACGCCTTCGTTCCAGCATACTTGTGGAATCATCCAATACAACTTTGGTGGTTGATACTGGTCCGGATTTTCGATACCAGATGCTAAGGCATAATGTTAAAAAACTGGATGCGGTAGTCTTTACCCATCCGCATAAAGATCATCTTGCCGGTTTGGATGATGTGAAAGCGTATAATTATTTTTTAAAGAAACCAATAGAATTATTTGCAGATTCATTAACTGAAGAAGCATTGCGCCGGGATTTTTATTATGCATTTGCTGATACAAAATATCCGGGCATTCCTGAATTAAATCTGAATACAATTACACTGGAGCCATTTATGGTTGGTGATATTCCAATAATTCCAATATTGGTCTGGCACTTAAAAATGCCTGTACTGGGTTTCAGGTTCGGCAAGTTTACATATATCACTGATGCGAATAAAATAGATGAGACGGAAAAAAATAAAATTAGAGGTAGTGATGTGCTGGTACTGAATGCTCTTCGAAAGAAAAAGCATATTTCTCATTTTACTTTAGAGGAGGCTGTAGTATTGGCTACCGAATTGAATGTTCCGGCAGCTTATTTCACTCATATATCTCACCAATTAGGGCTTCATTCCGAAATTGAAATAGAATTGCCTGGGCATATCCACCTTGCATATGATGGGTTAGAGTTGAATTTTGAATAAAACGTAATACTTACCACCTGTCAAATTCTAATGCTAACACTTGTTAGTAATAATTTTTTTTTCTTTATCTTGCACCCGCCTTTAATGCTTGCTTGCACATAAGTTGAAGGTGAAAAATGTGCCACCCTATCCCGGTTGCAACCTGGAACAGAGTGGCACACTTTATTGAACAAAACAATCAAGGGTAGTATGAATTTTCAAAAAGACGAATTAACACAACAGGTAGCACAAACAGCAAAGGATTTTGCACTGCAGCATATCAAACCATATGTGATGGAGTGGGATGAAACCCAGGAATTTCCTGTTCATGTTTTTAAAGAAATGGGTAAACTGGGAATGATGGGAGTTTTAGTTCCTGAAGAATATGGCGGAGCCGGACTCTCTTATTTTGAATACAAAACAATTATAGTTGAAATAGCAAAAGTGTGTGGCTCAATCGGGTTAAGCGTAGCGGCACATAATTCATTATGTACCGGCCATATCATGACGTTTGGTAATGAAGAACAAAAGAAAAAATGGTTACCTAAACTGGCAACGGCAGAGTGGATCGGTGCCTGGGGGCTGACTGAAGCGAATACAGGCAGTGACGCTGGCAATATGAAATGTACTGCTGTAAAAGATGGTGACGACTGGATCATTAATGGAACCAAGAACTGGATCACCCATGGAAAAAGTGGTGATATAGCAGTGGTTATTTGCAGAACCGGCGAACCAAGAGAAAGAAATAACTCAACCACTTTTGTGGTAGAAAGAGGAACCAAAGGATTCAGTGCCGGCAAAAAAGAAAACAAACTGGGTATGCGGGCCAGCGAAACAGCAGAGATGGTTTTTGATAATTGTCGTATTCCGGATTCAAACAGATTGGGTGATGTAGGAGCTGGTTTTAAACAAGCCATGAAAATATTGGACGGCGGAAGAATTTCCATTGCATCACTTGCTTTGGGAATTGCAAAAGGTGCATATGAAGCTGCACTGCAATATTCACAGGAAAGGCACCAGTTTGATCAGCCTATCTGTAATTTTCAGGGTATCTCCTTTAAACTGGCTGATATGGCAACAGAAATTGAAGCAGCCGACTTACTGACCATGCAAGCTTGTGATCTCAAAAACCGAAACCAGCCTATGACAAAAGAAGCTGCCATGGCAAAATACTATGCAAGTGAAGTGTCTGTAAAAGTGGCCAACGATGCCGTACAGATTTTTGGGGGCTATGGATATACAAAGGATTTTCCAGTTGAAAAGCATTACCGTGATGCGAAGCTTTGTACAATTGGTGAGGGAACCAGTGAAATTCAAAAGATCGTTATAAGCAGAGAGGTGTTGAAGTAAGTAAGAGTCTGTAATTAATAATTAATCCTGCTTAGGCAGGATTTTTTTATCGCACCTCCTGCATCTCCACCAGCTTCTTATAAAAACCACCCTGGGCCAGCAAGGCATCATGGTTTCCTCTTTCCACTATCTTGCCTTTTTGTAAAACAATTATTTCATCAGCATGGCGAATGGTAGAAAGCCGGTGTGCAATAACAATAGATGTCCTGTTCTGCATCATATTATTGATAGCATCCTGTACCAACCGTTCACTTTCCGTATCAAGAGATGAAGTAGCTTCATCCAGGATCAATATTGGTGGGTTTTTTAAAACTGCCCTTGCAATGGTTAATCGTTGTCTTTCACCACCACTTAATTTGCTGCCACGGTCGCCAATATTACTGCTGTATCCACCTTCTTTTTTAATGATGAATTCATGAGCATTGGCAATTTTTGCTGCTTCAATAATTTCTTCTTCAGTGGCGGTCGTTTGTCCCAAGGCAATATTATTAGCTATTGTATCATTGAATAATATGGGCTCCTGTGTTACAATACTCATCAGGCTGCGCACAGAATTCAGCGAATAATCTTTAATGTTTATTCCATCAATCAGCACTTCACCACTTGTTACATCATGAAACCTTGGAACAAGGTCGGCCAGAGTGGATTTGCCAGCACCAGATGAGCCAACTAATGCAATTGTTTGTCCTTTTTTAATTATGAGATTGATATTGTCAAGAATAACCGCATCCGCATAGGCAAATTTTACATTCCGAAATTCAATAGAGTCATTGAACGAATGTAATTTTTTTCCCGTAGGATTATCATCAACCGTTAATGGCGTATTTAACACTTCTTCAATGCGAATAATGGCTGCTGAGCCTTTCTGCATATTGCTGAAAGATGTTGACAGTGTTTTTACAGGATTAATGATATTATAGAACAATGCGAGATAGGCTAAAAAAGTGGAAGGAGCCAATGGAATCTTTTGACCCAAAACCAATTGCCCGCCGAACCACAGTATGCCAACAAAAACAAGAACGCCTAAAAACTCTGAAACCGGAGAAGCCAAATCTCTTCTGCGGCTGATCTTGTTTTTTGCATCAAGCAGTTCATCATTGGTCTTTTCAAATCTTGAACGAAGTAATCCTTCAATATTAAATGCTTTGATCACTCTTAATCCGTTCAATGTTTCATCTATGATAGAAAGTGACTCCCCATGCTTAATGGCCGCCTCATTTGATTGTTTTTTTAATGCCCGGGAAATACGTCCGAGAATGAACCCGATTACTGGAATAAAGATCAGGATAGCGATTGTTAATTGTGGGCTGATATAAAACAGTACTGCAAAATTGATAATAATAGTGAGAGGATCTCTTATCCATCCTTCTAAAGCACCTACAAGGGAGCCTTCCACTTCAGACACATCATTGGTACTGCGGCTGATAAGGTCGCCTTTTCTTTTCTCAGTAAAATAACCGATAGGTAATTGCAGGATCTTTAAATAGATTTCTGACCTTAGTTGATTGACAATTCGGTTTTTTAATGGATTTAGAATGTAGAATGAGAGATATAGGAAAATATTTTTAAGTAAGATGGAAACAATAATGATTATGCAGATCAATGCTAAAGCTCCGACTGCATTCATATGGCCAACCTGTTGCAGCATAAAATTGCGCAGGTATTCCATTGCAGGATTATCTATGGTTTTAGTAAAGCTGCTGGTATCGCCTTTAAAAATCAGATCGAAAAATGGGGCAAGCATACCAAAAGACACAATAGAAAAAACTATTGAAAGAATAATGCACAGGAAATAAAGAGCAATCTTGCTTTTATAATATTTCAAATAGCGAAAAATCCTGGAGTATTTATTCATTGTCAGTTGTAATACGTAAACGGCGCAAAGTAACTAATTTTACAGCGTTCGCCGAAAGTGGGCAATAAATAATAACAAAATGGAAGAAGGAAAAAGACAAAAGCAGATAGCAGGCCTGTTAAATGAAGAAATGAATACTATTTTCCAGCGGTTGGGTTTGAATATGATTGATGGGGGAATGATTTCCATTTCTGCCGTTAAAGTAACACCTGATCTCCTGGAAGCAAGATTTTATCTCAGCCTATTTCAGGTGAAGGATGTAGAAGCGGCTCTGAACAAGATAGAAAGCCGTCATCATGAAATAAAAAAGGAACTAGCTGCAAAAGTGAGACATCAGCTTCGCAGCATCCCGGTATTGAAATTTTATAAAGATGATACGCTGGATCATGTTTTTAAAATGGAAGAGATATTTAAAAAAATTGAAGAGGAAAAGAAAAACAGATCGGATTCTACTGATAGTCAGATTTAAATCAGCTTTACCACAACATTAAATTATAAGCTTGCATTTCTTATTTGCCTGGCGATATTTTAAAGCAAAAAAATCAACTAATGCAATTAATATCATTGCATGGGTTAGTATAACTGCCATTATTATCGGAACTACCGCCCTTATTCTTGTATTAAGTGTATTCAATGGTTTTGAGGGATTGGTTAAGTCGTTATATTCTTCATTTTATACAGATGTCCGTATTTCCCCTGCATCTGGCAAGATCATGACACTGACTCCGGAACAAATTCAGCAATTAAAAGGATTGAACGGGGTAAAAAATTTTTCCTTATCTGTTGAAGAGAAAGCATTGGTGCAGAATGGAGAATCGCAGTCCGTTGTGTATTTAAAAGGTGTTGATGAAAATTACCGTTATATAACAGGGGTGTCTGATAATCTTATAAGTGGTGAGTATAATATCGGAACTGCAGATGAACCAAAATTAATATTAGGTGCAGGTGTAGAAGGTGCCTTACAATTATATGCCGACCAGTTTAGCACACCATTAAAAATCTATTTGCCGAGAAAAGGCAATACCGAACAGATAAATATGCTTGAAGACATAAGTAACGATACCATTCGTTCTGTCGCATCCTTTCGTATTCAGCAAGACTTTGATAATAAGTATGGCATCACCAATATTGATTTTGTAAAGCGGTCTATAAAACTTGGGCCTGATGATTACAGTTTTGCGGAGATACTTGTAAATGACCCTTCAAAAGCAAATGAAGTAAGAGATAAGGTAAAGAAATTATTCGGTGAAAATTACCTGGTGCAGAATAAGTATGAGCAAAACCGCAGTTTATATTCTATTATGAATGCAGAGCGATGGGTGATTTATGGCGTACTTTGCCTGATACTTGTAGTTGCTGCTTTTAATATGATCGGAGCTTTAACGATGCTGGTACTGGAAAAACAAAAAGATATCAGTGTTTTGCATGCATTAGGCGGTAATAAAAGCTTTATACAGCAAATATTTTTAAGTGAAGGAATGTTATTGGCTTTGATTGGTGGCGGTGTGGGGATGTTGTTGGCACTCTTGATAGCATTCCTGCAAATGCAGTTTCATCTTATTCCATTGACCGGTGGATCTTTCCTGATCAACTATTTTCCGGTGAAACTAAAACTGATGGATTTTTTATTGGTGGGAGCCACTGTGTTTGTAATAGCTTTCATCGCATCATGGCTGCCTTCCCGGAAAGCGGCCGCACAGGACTTTTCCCTGCGAACAGAATAAATTGTTCCAGTTGATTTAATAATCACCCAATGTTTCGGGTAATTGTTCCAATGCTTTTGCCAATTGCTCATCATTTGGGGCTATACCATGCCATTCATGTGTACCTTCCATGAAGTCTACTCCCTTTCCCATAGCCGTATGCATCATTATTCCTATTGGTTTTCCTTTTCCAGTAAGTGATTTTGCTTTTTCTAATGTGGCAACAACATCGTCCATATCATTTCCTTTCATTTCTAAAGTTGTCCAGCCAAAAGCTTCAAACTTTTCACGGATGTTTCCAAGGTTCATTACTTTATCAGTTGGGCCATCAATTTGCTGACCATTCCAATCAATAGTTGAGATCAGGTTATCAACTTTGTGATGCGCTGCAAACATCATTGCTTCCCAAACCTGTCCTTCATCCAATTCGCCATCACCGTGTAATGAATACACAAGATTTTTTTCACCATTTAGTTTTTTGGTGAGTGCAGCACCTATTGCAACACTCATGCCTTGCCCCAAAGAACCAGATGCAATACGGATACCAGGTAAATGCTCATGTGTTGCTGGATGTCCTTGTAACCGGGAATTTATTTTACGGAAAGTTGACAATTCTTTAATATCAAAATAACCAGACCTTGCCAATGTGGAATAAAAAACAGGAGATATATGGCCGTTAGAAAGAACAAATACGTCTTCATTCGTAGCATCCATGTTAAATGAAGGGTTATGCTTCATCGCTTTGAAATACAATGCAGTAAAAAAGTCTGCACACCCCAAAGACCCTCCGGGATGCCCGCTGTTGGCCCCATGTACCATCCTTACAATATCTCTTCTTATTTGTGTAGCTATATTTTTTAGTTCTGTCATAATTAGGTTCTTATTAAACTTTTTGTATCTTGTTAGTTCAAACCACCATTGCGCTGCAAAAGTGCATTCTTTTTTAATATAAAATCCATCCGGATTAATCAATCTCTAGGTAAATTCAATTCATCCTGTGGTTTACTTAAAATTAATGCTGTAAAACGTCAAATAGTTACTGATTTTTAAGTATTTGAAAAATATGCAGCTTAAATTTGCACAAATTTTAAACACCGCTTAATGCTTGATATATTATTAACTGCTTCTGTTTCTTTTATCATCACCTTTCTGGCCATTCCGGTGGTTATACAGATTGCTGAACAGAAGAAATTATATGATATACCAGATGAACGAAAAGTTCATACAAGACTTGTGGCTTCGCTGGGCGGAATCGGAATTTTTGCGGGATTTTTGTTAGCTTCCTTATTATCTATTCAAGGTTACCTGAACCCTGAGTTTCAATACTTCTTTGCAGCAGCTTTGGTAATATTTTTCGTTGGTTTAAAGGATGACATTATGATCCTTTCAGCCACAAAGAAATTTATTGGTCAGATCATAGCAGCATCTATTCTGATACATTTAGGAGGTATTCGCCTTGATAGTATGCATGGTTTATTGGGTTTCGATCTCTTACCAGAAGGATTTGGCCTTGCACTGTCATATCTGACTATTATTGTTGTTATCAATTCATTCAATCTTATTGATGGAGTTGATGGTTTGGCATCGAGTTTAGGGATACTTACCATGATTGTTTTTGGCAGTTACTTTTTTGTTATTGGCTACCAGGCATATGCTTTACTGGCTTTTTCTTTAGGTGGAAGCCTTATTGCATTTATTATTTTCAATCACCATCCAGCCAAAATATTTATGGGAGATTCGGGATCGCTAATGATTGGACTGGTTAATGCAATTCTGGTAATAAAATTTATCAATGTTGCTAATGCACCATTTGTTGCCGTCCAAATTCCAGCTGCTGTTGCAATTGGTTTCTCTGTACTTATTGTTCCGTTGCTGGATACTTTGAGGGTTTTTAGCATTCGTATAATCAATGCACGGTCTCCATTTACACCTGATCGTAACCATGTCCATCACCTATTGCTTGATAATGGTCTTAGCCACTCTGCCGTAACTTTTGCATGTGTAGGAATTAATATCGGATTCATTGCACTAGCCTGGTTAGGCAGGTCACTTGGCCCCAATTATCTTCTGTTGACCATATTAAGTCTTGCATTCATCGGCTTAGGGTTCCTTTATTTCAATAAGGACCGTCGTAAAATGGTAGTAGCAAAACGGGTTGATGGAGCTACTGAACTCAAAAGGGCTTCTAAAATTGTTACCCTTACCCAGGAGCCCAAGCAGATAGCAGATAAAAATTAATATTTTAAAATCTTGCTGTTTTTTTTAACAGGGTGTTTTTTATCAAATGCCATGCAGGAATACTTCAGTTTTATTAGCTTTGCTCTCCCTTTAGAATTTAAAAATTAGGATTATGTCAGAAGATATTTCTTCAATTATCGCATCGGCAGAGGATCATATGAAAAAAGCGATCAATCACCTGGAAGCCGAACTGGTGAAAATAAGAGCCGGAAAAGCAAACCCGCAAATGCTTGATAGTATCGTAGTGGAATACTATGGTTCAAATATGCCTATTAACCAGGTAGCAAATATCAGTGTGATGGATGCCCGTACATTGACCATTCAACCATGGGAAAAAAACATGTTGCAACCAATTGAAAAAGCAATAATTGGTGCCAATATTGGCGTTACTCCACAGAATGATGGAGCTATTATACGTCTTTCTTTACCCCCGTTAACAGAAGAAAGAAGAAAGGAGCTTGTAAAGAAATGTCATGCAGAAGGCGAACATACTAAAGTAGCTATCCGTAATATCCGCAGAGATGCGATTGAGCATATAAAAAAATTACAAAAGAATGGGTTGAGTGAGGATGCTGCTAAAGATGCAGAAGGAGAGGTACAGGGTGCAACGGATAAATATACTGCTGCAGTTGAAAAACATCTTGAATCAAAAGAGAAAGAAATAATGTCTGTTTAATTCTGATATTTGAAAATTATTCAACAGCAATATCACCAGGTATTGCTGTTTTTTTATCGGGTAAATTGGCAAGATATACGCCAAATAAAATAATGCCGAGGCAAAGCCATTGCACCCAGGTTATTTTCTCGTTATCCAAAAACCCCCAGAAAAGAGCAATGAATGGAATACCGTAGGTAACCAATGAAGCAAACAGCATTCCTGCTTTTTTGACTAGGATATAAAATAAAGCAGTGGCAATAGCACTGCCCGCAATTCCCAAAGCAACAGATGCCCAGATCGAATATTGCACATTTATACTTTTGAAATTAAGGAGGTGAAAATCCTGGTGCCATAATATTAAACCAGAAGGGATGGTCATTACCGAAAGTGAAACAGTTGCTATATGTACCGGGTTCAGCCCCTTTAAATAGTGACCAACCATATTTACATTAATGCCATACAGAAAAGTTGCAATTATTATTAATGATGTATAGCCAAGGTTCTCCATACTCATCATTTTCTTTTCCATTATCATAGGTAAAATGGTCAGTAGTACCAGGCCGATAAAGCCAGTCATAACTCCCCATACCTTTTGTGACTTGATCCGGTCTTTAAAAAAGAAGATACCGATGATCACTACACATATCGGTGTTAATGAATTCAATATACCGGCTAAAGAGCTATCAAGTTTTGTAATAGCTTCAGCAAATAAAAAAGCTGGTAACAGGTTTCCAACTACTGCACTTAATATCACCAGTCCCAATTTGGATTTAGGTATTTTTTTGAAATGAAAAAATGCGAAAGGAATAAAGACAAACCCTGCTGAAAAGATACGTACGGCAGCTATCTGGATGGAGTTTAATCCTTGCTGGCTGTCATGCATCAGCTTAAAAGAACTGCCCCATATAATGCAAAGGATAACAAAAATGATCCAGCTAAATAGTTTGTTGTTCATACAGAATGGCCGCAAAGGTCATAAATTGGGTTGAAACAATCTGTTTTATTCTTTATAGAAATTGTGTTTATATTTATTGGTATGAGCAAAATACAATTAGATAAAATTTCTACCCGGGCTCCAAAGGATCTGGATAAATCATCGACCAAAGAAAAAATTTCTGCGATGATTAAAGAGTTAGATGACCTGCAAAATTTATTATATGCAGAAGGAAAACATTCGATCCTTGTTGTCATTCAGGGAATGGATGGCAGTGGAAAAGATGGTGTAATCCGGAATGTATTGGGAAATATGAATCCGCAGGGTGTAAGTGTAAAATCTTATAAAGCTCCGACGGAAACGGAATTGGCACATGATTTTTTGTGGCGGGTACACCAGCATACACCAGCGAAAGGAATGATACAGGTATTTAACAGGTCACATTATGAAGATATCCTGATAACAAGGGTTCATAAATGGTGTGATGATGATACGGCCCGTAAAAGAATGAATGCGATCAATGATTTTGAAAAGTTGATTACAGAACACAATAACACTCATATACTAAAATTCTATCTTCATGTTTCACCAGAGGAGCAACATGAAAGATTGGCAGAACGAATGAAGAACCCGGCCAAGATGTGGAAGTACAATGAAAAGGATTTTGAGGAAGCAAAACTTTGGGACATATATATGCAGATGTACGAAGATTGCTTTAATAATTGTAACCAGCCGGAATGGACCATAGTTCCATCAGACCAAAACTGGTATAAAGAATATATAATTGCAAAAAAGCTATATGACTTATTGAAAAGCCTCGAAATGAAGTTTCCAGGTTTGAAAAAATGAGTATTCTGCTTCACATTTTTATTTAACAATCAAAAATTTTTTTTATGGGTATGATGAAAGAGTTTAAAGAGTTTGCCATGAAAGGCAGTCTTGTTGATATTGCCGTAGCCTTTGTTATGGGTGCTGCATTTGGAAAAGTTATTACTGCTTTTACAGAAGGAATTGTTTCACCATTGATAGGCATGATAGGAGGTGCAGACTTTAGTAAAAATATGTATGTGCTGAAAGAGGCTGTCCTTGATGCTTCTGGACAAGTTGTTACTGAGGCTGTTGCAGTTAAATGGGGCGATTTCCTTACCCAGGTAATTAATTTCATAATTATTGCTTTTGTAATGTTCATTGTAATAAAATCAATAAATGCAATGAAGAAAAAACAGGAAGAAACTCCTGCAGGCCCATCTTCAACAGATGCTTTATTGATGGAGATCAGGGATGCCCTTAAAAAATAGAATTCTATAAAAAGGAAGGTGAGCCTGAAGTTTATTTTCCCGTACTTTTGTAAGGTCCTGTATTAGAAACAGGACTTTATTTTTGTTTTAACTTATACAAAGTGCAGCAGTCTACGTACCAGATAAAATTGCCCCAGTTTGAAGGCCCGTTTGATCTATTACTTTTCTTTATTGAAAGGGATGAGTTGGATATTTACAATATTCCCATTACCAGTATCATCAATGATTTCCTGGAATATATTCATCATAGTGAAGAGTTGAATATTGAATTGAGCAGTGAGTTTATCCTATTTATTTCCACTTTGATGAGAATAAAGGCTAAGATGTTGCTACCCCGTAAAGAGCTGGATGCACAAGGCAATGAAATTGATCCGAGGGAAGAGTTGGTCAGTAAAATCCTTGAGTACAAACGGTTCAAAGAAGCGTCGGCACAAATGGCTGAAATGGAAGCCTTACGTATGCTGAGTGTGAAAAGAGGGAATATTCAAAAAGAGCTTTCACAGATAGGTGAAGAAGATAGTGAGGGAACCGAGATACAAAATATCACATTGTTTAAATTGATGCGGGCCTTTGAAAAAGCCATGCAGAAATACAGCGACAGGCTTAATAGGCCTGTGCATACTGTGGTACAGTATAATTACACGATGGAAGACAGCCGTAGTAGGATGTTAAGTTTCGCACAAGCAGAAAAAACACTATCTTTTGAAAGAATATTTGATGAATGTGAGAACCGTGTACATGCTATCTTTCTTTTTCTTTCATTGCTGGAACTGGTACAGCAAAAGTTCTTAAAAATTGTAATAGGCGAGGGAATGAATAATTTTATAATTGAGTATAACGAACCAGAAAACCGCATTGCGGAACTGGAAGATATAAACCAACAACCATAATTTTTAAAAATTAAATCATGAAACGATCAGCAACAGCCAACTGGAAAGGTTCCGGGAAAGAAGGAACCGGAAAGTTACTTACCCAATCAGGTGTTATAAAAAACAAAGCGTATGATTTTAAAAGCCGCTTTGAAGATGGAACTTACACTAATCCTGAAGAATTAATCGCTGCAGCTCATGCAGGATGTTTTTCCATGAAATTGAGTTTTGTGCTGGGTGCTGCCGGTTTAACTCCAAACCGTATTGAAACAAAATGTACAGTTACATTGGAAGGTGGGGCAATTACTTCAAGTCACCTGGAAGTGAAGGCTAAAGTGCCAAAATGTAAAGCAGCGGCTTTTGCAGAATATGCAGCTGATGCCAAAGCAAATTGCCCTGTAAGTAAAGCATTGAATGTTGAAATAACAATGAATGCAGAATTAGTAAAGAGTTTTAAAGCTGCAACAACAGCTTGACAATTATTTCATTCAGTTTAGGAAACCGTTCTGGCAGGAACGGTTTTTTTATTCATATATCCAAAGCAAAACCGGTTGTTTTGAATTATTCACTGTCATTTTTATCTCTTCCAGGAATTTAGGCGAAATTGTAGGACAGCCATTACTCTGGCAAATATCATCCTCTACTTCATTGTCCGGTATACATCGGTGTGAATGTAAGACTACAGTTCTTTCAAATGCATTACTATTCGTACTGTCTAAGCCATGTAGTTTATACGAATAACCGAATTTTCCTATATAGGAATTTCCGATACGATATTTTCCAAGTGAGGTACAACCACTTCCGACTGTATTACTATATCTTCTTCCTTGCAGCCAGTATTCAAAACAATTGCCATGTGCAACAAGTTGTTTATTGATGAGACTGTCTTTTTTCAGGTCATAAACAAAGAAACGGCTTTGACCTGAAGGCAAACTCATGTCAATCAGAAAGCAGGTTTTGTCATTATATCCTTTTCTTTTTACAAAGACTTTTGCTTCATCAATCTTAATTTGCATTTTATTTATCCATTCAGAAGATTGTTTATAATTGGTTTCTTTTTTTGGTAAATGAAGGGCTTTGGTCTTTTTCCATGTATCAGTTTGTGTAAACCAGGAAAGAGCAATGATTGCAATAGCAGAGAAAGTTATAAGTCGAAGTATTTTCATGAACAGCCGGGTTGAATACAGGAATAAGATACCGGCTAAACGAAATTCCACACCTAAAATTTTTGGAGGTCAGTTAAGAGAATCTGAAAACTGATCAGAACCGCCAGCCAGTATATACCTGTACCACATTGCTTTTAGCATCCACGCCGGGAATAAAATTTGGGCGGTTACCACCCTGGCTTACATTATTCAGGCTTACATTGATCCTTGCACCGATAAAGAATCCACTGACGGGAAAAATCTCGCCACCTGCAACCACACCATAATCAAAACGGTTTAGGTAATCGAAGAGACTTCCGCTGCTGCCATCCCCGGTACTATCCACACCGGTATTTAATAAGAATGCTGCTTGCCCGCCTACATGTAATTGCACCCTTTTTGTAAAGTTCAGCGTAATTAATTGTGGTAATAACAGGTAATCCAGTGTAACATTTCCTGAATTGGTGTTTGTTTGGTAATCATACCCTTGCCGGGATAGCATTATTTCAGAACGGAAACCTAATAATTTTTTGGGTTTGGGAGCTATATATCCGCCAAACATATAGCCAGTATAGTTATCAGCATTTACACCGGATGCCTTTGTAAGATTGGCAAAATTCACACCGGCTTTCATACCAAAATTCAATCCCAATTGGGCGAAAGAAAAACTGGAGAAGGAAATAAAGAATGAAAGAATTAAAAACTTTTTCATATAAAAGATTTCAATGAAAAGTACCTATTCAAATACAATACCAGTTATCCCAGCATTTGGCTTACTATTACTTTATCTTTCATCATTTCTCTTACTGTATCTGCGATAGCCTGTGCATCATATCCACATTCCCTTTGTAATTCTTTAGGAGTGCCATGTTCTACCAACCTGTCGGGTATTC
Organism: uncultured Chitinophaga sp.; assembly: GCA_964453625.1. Classification (GTDB taxonomy): domain Bacteria; phylum Bacteroidota; class Bacteroidia; order Chitinophagales; family Chitinophagaceae; genus JJ008. The sequence goes on along the minus strand of CAYVSH010000047.1, from coordinate 2,154 downwards.
CAAGCATTTTGATATCATTCTTATATCCATGCTTTGCCATGAATTCAAGAATGGCAGAACCTATGCCGCCTTCAATAGTTCCATCCTCTACAGTTACCAGCTTTTCATATCGCTTACAGGCTTCATGTAACAATGCTTCATCCAGCGGTTTTGCAAAACGCAGATCATAATGTCCCGGATTCAAGCCATCATTTTTTAGTTCCCTAATGGCAGCGGCAGCAAAATTTCCAGGATGTCCGAAAGAAAGAATGGCAATATCCTTTCCTTCTTTCAATTTTCTACCAGTGCCGATTTTAATTTCTTTCATCTCAGTTTTCCATTCCGTCATCACACCTTCTCCTCTTGGATATCGTATAACAAAAGGAAGTTTAGTTGATTCAAGTTGTGCTGTAAACATCAGGCTTCTTAATTCACTTTCATTCATCGGTGCACTGATGATCATATTGGGAATACAACGGAAATAGGCAATATCATAACAGCCGTGATGTGTTGGTCCATCATCACCAACCAGGCCGGCTCGGTCTAAACAGAAAATAACAGGCAGTTTTTGTATTGCCACATCATGCACCACCTGGTCATATGCTCTTTGCATGAAGGAAGAATAAATATTACAAAAGACCTTCAAACCTTGTGTAGCCATGCCTGCACTTAAGGTAACCGCATGTTGCTCTGCTATCCCAACATCAAATGCCCGGTCAGGCATTTTTTCCATCATGTATTTTAATGATGAACCGGAAGGCATGGCTGGAGTGATGCCGAATATTTTTTCATTTTGTTCTGCCAATTCTATTATTGTGTGTCCGAATACATCCTGGTATTTAGGTGGTTGTGGCAGGTCAAATTTTTTCTTCTGTATTTCTCCGGTTATTTTATCAAACAGACCAGGTGCATGCCATTTGGTTTGGTCTTTTTCTGCAGGCGCATAACCTTTTCCTTTTGTAGTTATTACATGCAGGATCTTTGGACCAGGTATGTTTCGAAGGTCTTTTAAAGTGTCAACTAACTTTGCCACGTTGTGACCATCAATAGGGCCAAAGTAGCGAAGCTTCAGTGCTTCAAATAAATTGGCACTGCTGCTTACCATTCCTTTCAATCCATCCGTGAGCTTATGAGCCATTGCACGGCTGAAATTTTTGCCTACAGGAAGTTTTCCTAACAGCTTCCACACATCGTCTTTTACCTTGTTATAAGTGGGTGAAGTAGTAATGTCTGTAAGATACTCTTTCAATGCACCAACATTCGGATCAATACCCATGCAATTATCATTCAGTATGATCAGCATGTCTGTATCTGCTACACCTGCATGATTCATACCTTCAAACGCCAAACCTGCTGTCATTGCTCCATCGCCAATCACTGCAACCACTTTTCTATCTGTTTCTCCTTTATACTTTGCAGCCATTGCCATTCCTAAAGCAGCAGAGATGGAAGTAGAAGAATGCCCTACACCAAATGTATCATATTCACTTTCGCTTCTTTTTGGGAAACCACTAAGGCCGTTATATTTTCTGTTGGTTGGGAAATTATCTCTTCTGCCGGTTAATATCTTATGTCCGTATGCCTGGTGACCTACATCCCAGACCAGTTGATCATACGGCGTATTGTAAACATAATGCAAAGCAGTTGTCAATTCTACCACACCAAGGCTGGCTCCAAAATGACCTCCATGTACACTAACTACGTCGGTAATGTATTGACGCAGTTCATCACATACCTGGTGCAATTTTTCACGGGGTAGTTTTTTTAGGTCATCAGGGGAATCAATCGTTTTTAGAAGTGGTCCTGGTGTGATTTCCATGTATTGCTTTTTGCGGTGTAAAATTAAGCTTTCCTGTTAAGAGGAGCGGCTACTTTTTCCATACGTTAAATTGATTAACAATAGATTGAGGAATTGGTTGTTTATTTCCCTATGAAATTTACGGGAGGATGATGGATGCAGCCCATTTGTCCGTTCCACCAGCCACTGGTATATTTACAAGTCCTGCCGGGGCGGGATTAATTAGATTTGCCCAATGATATTTGGAACTTCAAGATATTGGTTATTCCAGGCGATAGGATGGGGAGGCTTTGCCATTATCAATCTGTTTTTTGCCTGGTCTTTTGACCAGTTAACTACGAGGGAAGAATGGATACAGGTAGCTGGCCGTGTAGGGA
>CAYVSH010000046.1:0-20592 GCA_964453625.1 uncultured Chitinophaga sp. | reverse complement strand
TCCATCCAGGTATTTTGCTCGAATATTGACAGCAGTCTTACTTCCCGTGGTATTATTCTTTCTACCCCTGATGAAAATTACAAACAGGCAAACCCTAAATTGTTTGTCATTAGTATTGGTACCAGTGATTATAAGGGAGGGGAAATAGACCTTCAATATTCTTCAAAAGATGCCAATAATATAGCAACCGCATTACAAACAGGTGCTAAAAATCTTTTTACTGCAGACAGCACCATTACCTATGTGCTTTCAAGTAATTCTTCAGACAGTTCATTGCTTCCATCCAAACAAAACATAGAAAACGTTTTTAAGGAAATAAGTATTAAAGCAGAAGCAAAAGATATCGTTGTACTTTACCTGAGCGGTCATGGCATAAATGCCAGTGGTGATTTTTATTACCTTACCAAAGATGCCTATACTGCTAATCCATCAGCCTATATCTTTAAAGAGGTCTTACAGGCCGTAGCCATCAGCAGTAATGAATTCACTGAATACCTTAAGAAAATTGCGGCACTAAAACAATTGTTCATCATTGATGCATGTGCATCCGGTAAGTTAGTAGAAAATCTTATTGCCCACCGGGATATTCCATTCAGCACTTTAAAAGCACTGGATAGGTTAAAAGACAGAACCGGCACACATATCCTTACCGGATGTGCTGCAGATGCTGTTAGTTACGAAGCTTCAAGATTCGGACAAGGCTTGCTTACCTATAGCCTTTTAGAAGGAATGAAAGGCGCATCTTTAAGAGAAAATAAATTCCTGGATGTAGTGCAATGGTTTCAATATGCAAGAGAAAGAGTTCCTCAGCTGGCTGCCGGACTGGGTGGTATTCAAACCCCGCAAATGTATAGTCCATCAGGTAATCAGAGTTTTGATATTGCAGAACTGAATGAGGATGAAAAAAAATTGGTACCCCTTGCAGCTGAAAAACCCGTCATCATCAGGAGTGCTTTCCAGGAAGAAGAAAATTTTACGGATGTACTTGCAGTGGGCCGGCAGTTAGACAACTTGCTATATGAAACTTCCTCTCAAAATACCAGGAGTAATTTTTTGTTTTTCCCAGTCGCTGAATTTCCAAATGCCTACCAGGTTTTAGGAAGATATAAAGTGGTTGCAAATGAAATAAAAGCTGTCATAAAAGTTGTAAAACCAGAAAAACCTGAGCAGGCAATTACTTTTTCATTCACCGCTGTGGACGTAAATTCTCTTACCCAATTGATTGCGGGAAAACTGGCAGATTTAAAATAAAACGGGTTATTTTGCCGGTATCAATGAAACTGCTCTCCCCGGCCATATCGTCTCTTGCCCGTATGCGGCTCTGGCGCATCGAAGCCTGGAAAAAAAATCCATTGGATGCACAGCGGGAAGTATTGCAGGACCTTGTTACATCCGCCCAATACACAGAGTTTGGCAGAAAATATAATTTCTCTGATCTTTTTAATGTACGGGATTTTAAAGCCGCTGTCCCGATTCATGATTACAATGACCTGAAGCCTTACATTGAACGGATCATGAATGGAGAGCAGAACATTTTATGGAACACCCCTATTTATTGGTTTGCCAAAAGCAGTGGCACCACCAGTGATAAAAGCAAATTCATACCCATTAGTGAAGAAAGCCTGGAAGACGGACACTTCAAAGCATCGAAAGATGTTTTATCAATGTACTATCAATATAAACCGGAATCTGAATTACTCACCGGCAAAGGTTTGTTGATTGGTGGCAGCCATAATATCAATCCTGTAAACCAGGAAGCTCAGTATGGCGACCTGAGTGCAGTGCTTTTTCAGAATTCACCTTTCTGGGCACACTGGTTACGTACACCAGATCTCACCATTGCATTGATGAATGAATGGGAAAGTAAAATTGAAAAAATTGCTGAAGCAACAATAAAGGTGAACGTCACTTCTGTCTCTGGTGTACCGACATGGACATTGGTTCTCTTTAAGCGGATTCTGCAGATAACAGGCAAGAAAACCATTGGTGAAGTGTGGCCATCACTTGAGTTGTTTATGCATGGTGGCGTTTCCTTCACTCCTTATAAAGAACAGTTTCAAAAAATTATAGGAAAAAACATTAATTACCTGGAAATGTACAATGCCAGTGAAGGCTTTTTTGCTTCGCAGGAAATTCCGGGTGCTGAAGGCATGTTGCTGTTTACCGATCATGGCATTTTTTATGAATTTATGCCGGTAAACGAATACGGTAAAAAACATCCGCAGACTGTAGGTCTGCAGGATGTGGAAATCGGGAAGAATTATGCGCCTATCATCAGTACCAACGGAGGTCTATGGAGATATTTATTAGGAGATACCATCCAGTTTACTTCATTGAACCCTTTCAGAATAAAAGTATCCGGCCGCTTAAAACATTATATGAATGCTTTTGGCGAAGAAGTGATTGTTGATAATACTGACAAAGCGATTGCCGAAGCATGTGAAAAGACCGGAACAGTGGTGAATGATTACACTGCAGCACCGGTTTATTTTTCCGATTCATCCAATGGTGCACATGAATGGCTGATCGAATTTGAAAAAGAACCTGCCAGCCTGGAAGAATTTACAAATGAGCTGGATACTGCCTTGAAAAACATTAACAGCGATTATGAAGCCAAGCGGCATAAAAGCATTGCCCTGGGATTACCTGTTATTCATATTGCCAAAAAAGGATTGTTTAATGAATGGTTGAAAAGCAAAGGCAAACTTGGCGGACAGCATAAAGTACCCCGGTTATCAAATGAAAGAAAATTTTTAGAAGAGATATTATTGATGAATAAAAACTAACTTTTAATAATTAATACAAGCATTATGAAATTACTGGAAGGAAAAGTTGCCATTGTTACCGGAGCTGCCCGTGGAATAGGTGAAGCCATCGCCATCAAATTTGCCGAACAGGGGGCCAATGTTGCGTTTACGTACGTAAGCGACAGCAGTGCTGAAAAAGCTACTGCATTAGAAACAAAGTTGACGGGGCTTGGCGTGAAAGCAAAAGCATATAAAAGTAATGCAGGAGATTTTGCACAATGTGAAAGCTTTGTTGCGGATGTGATGAAAGAGTTTGGCACCGTAGATATATGTGTAAACAATGCCGGTATTTCAAAGGACAACTTATTACTCCGCATGACGCCTGAACAATGGAATGATGTGATACAGGTAAACCTGAACAGTGTATTTTATATGACCAAGCAGGTTATTAGGCCAATGATGAAAGCGAAAGCAGGTTCCATCATCAACATGAGTTCTATCATCGGCGAAATTGGTAATGCCGGTCAAAGCAGTTATGCAGCCAGTAAAGCCGGTATCATCGGGTTTACTAAATCTGTTGCCAAAGAATTAGGAAGCCGAAATATCCGTTGCAACGCAATTGCACCTGGCTTTGTGGAAACAGACATGACCAGTTATTTAAAAGAAGGTGAAGCAGCAGATAAATACAAAGCAGGAATACCTTTGGGGAAATTTGCATCAGCTGAAGACATAGCAAATGCTACTTTGTTCCTAGCAAGTGATCTATCCTCTTATGTAACCGGGCAGACATTGAGTGTTTGCGGAGGTCTCAACATATAATGGATTAACCCTGCAACTTGATTCCTTTTTTTTGAATATAGGAATGCCATAGTATCATAGCAGCAACGGTTCTATATGGCCGCCACGGTTCTGCAATGGAAAGCATTTTTTCTTTAGAAACGTCTTTTGGTAATTTTTTTACTTCTTTCAAACTATTAACCAATGCAATATCACCTAAAGGAAACAGATCAGTTCGTTGTAGTGCATGCATCAGGTAGATATCAATAGTCCAGTGGCCGATACCTTTTAGCTTGATCATTGCTTCTCTTATCTCCTCATCCGGTATTAATGCAAATCTTTTCAGGCTGATCTTTTTGGTAAGAACAGCGTTAGCCAATTCTCTTGCATAGATAATTTTCTGCCTGCTGAAATAGCAGGTTCGCAACTCTTCATCTGTAAGCTGTAAAATCTTAACCGGTGTAACATACCCAATTTTTTCTTTTAGCTTTTTAAAAGCAGCATATGCTGACGCAAGGGAAACCTGTTGTTCCAGAATAGTAAGTATGAGTGTTTGAAAAGTATTGGGCCTCGACCACATAGGCGGCAGACCGTGTTGTTTAATAATTAAAGACAGATCTTCATCCTGCCTTGCCAGCCTTCGGCATATCTTTTGAAAACTTTCTTCATTAAATGATAATAAAACATACGACATCGAGATTATTTTATAAATTCAACAAACCATTAAGCTTTTTGTTATGAGAAAACTGCTATTACCACTTCTCTTTTTTTTTGTTGCCTGTAACAGCAAACAAGATGATAAAAAAATCAGTACAAATGAAAATACCGATTATCTTATCACAATGGAAGGAATTGGTGCTATTAAAACAGGCATGCCGCAACATGAACTTGAAAAACTCCTGAACAAACCAATTCCTCTATCCAATCCAACTGATACTATAAGTGGATCTTGGGAAGATTCAGCAATAGTAAAATATAAAGAGGCCGAATTCAATCTGGGCTTTGTCAGAAGCTATACAGATAATGACAGCTTTTATATGCGGGTTACCGGAATGAAAACCAGCAGCTACCTGTGTAAAACCAATAACGGAATAGGAATAGGTTCAAGCAAACAGCAGATCATTGATGCATTTGAAAACTACATGATACTTATGGCTCCGGAATATGAAGACACAACCTATACTACCCGAAGCAAAACGAGATATTCTATAAAGGTCAGAGAAAGTTATGAAGGGGGGCAAATAATATTTTACCTGACGAATAATAAGGTTTCCGCCATCGAAGTAGGATCTTTTTATGATGACTCAGAATAACATCATTTGGATTTAAACTTATTGATTGCTTCTCTTGTAAAATCACTCAAAACAAGCCTGCCGCTGATGGCGGCCCTTTCCATCAATAATTTATCCCAGTGCTCTGTGCCCTGCCAGAAAATTTTTTTCATTTCTGTCATGGCTTCAGGACTTGAATGAACCAATGTTTCCGCTAATCTTCTTATAGATTCGTCCATTCCATTAATGTCAGGATGCAATTCTGCATACAAGCCTTTTTTTCTAGCCCAATCTGCATTTCGCCAAAGCGTTGCATCAATAGCCAATTGAGAAAAAGCAGAAGTACCGATCTTTCTTTCCACTGCAGGACCTACAACAAATGGTCCGATACCTACAGCCAGTTCACTCAGTTTTACATCTGCACCTTCTACGGCTATAGCATAATCAACCGCCGAAGCTAGACCAACACCACCACCTACACATTTTCCATGTATGCGGCCGATAATCAGTTTGGGGCATATCCTCATTGCATTAATGACCTTGGCAAAGCCACTGAAAAACTCAAGCCCTTGCTCTTTGGTATTAATCGCAACAAGTTCATCAAATGATGCACCAGCACAAAATGCTTTTACTCCTGCTGATCTCAGAATGATAACTTTTGTGTATTCATCATTACCGGCACCGTGAATGGCCTGTGCCAGTTCTTCCAGTATGATGCCCGGCAAAGAATTACTTTGCGGATGAAAGAATTCGATGGTGGTAATGCCATTGTGCAATTCACTTTTTACGTACGCCTCTGCCATATAACTATTTTATTGATTTTTCTTTTTAACCATTGTCAGAATTGTTGCCACACCGGTTATCTCATCTGTTTCATCAAAAAACTCTACCAGCCATTTCACAATACCTTTTTCTATATCATCTCCCCGCTTAAAGTCTTCGGGATTTTCAACCACTCTTTTATCGTTAGGTAATTTTTCTTTACAGGTAAAACGGATATATACTTCTGCTCCGGGATAAACAGGTTTGGTAAATCGCAGTTCATCAATACCATAATTCAGCAGAACCGGGTTTATCTCATAACTATCAACAAACAATCCCGCAGCAAGGCTCATAATAAAATAACCATGTGCCACCTGTTGCTCAAACATAGTTCCTGTAAAATCTGTTGTGCGGATATGAGCATAAAAATGATCTCCGCTCAGATCAGCAAAACGGTCAATATCATCAGCAGTGATCACTCTTTTTTCGGTAACAATTTGATCGCCTATCACCAATTCTTCAAAATATTTTTTGAATGGATGTTTTCCCGGGTCTTTGCCTTTTGCATTTGGCTGATACACATTAGTAACTTCTGTAAGCGTTGTTGGCGAACCCTGTATTGCTGTTCGTTGTAAATAATGTTTTACACCTCGTATTCCTCCCATTTCCTCTCCGCCGCCAGCTCTTCCCGGACCACCATGCACCAGTAATGGTAATGGCGAACCATGTCCTGTGCTTTCCTTTGCACATTCATTATTCAACACTAAAATTCTTCCGTGATGTGTGGCCGCACCAATTACATATTGCCTTGCCTGTTTATAATCAGCAGTTACAATTGTAGAACATAAACTACCTTTTCCCATTTTACTCAGCAAAATTGCTTCATCCAGATTTTTATACGGCATAATGGTACTTACCGGACCAAAAGCTTCCACTTCATGTGGTTCACTTACACTGAATGGCTTGTCATTCATCAGTAAAACCGGTGACATAAATGCACCTTTATCTGCATCTGCATCTACCACTTCCACACTATCCAGCGACCCATATACAATTTGTGAAGAGGCTAATAATTTCTGTACTTGTTCTTTTACTTCATTACGCTGTGTTTGTCCTGCCAGGGAACCCATCCTTACTGTTGAATTCAAAGGATTACCAATAACAGTTTGGGATAATGATGTTCCAATTGCCTTCCATACATCTTCCATTTTATTTTCCTGAACAAATATTCTGCGGATGCCGGTACAGCGTTGCCCGGCTTTCAATGTCATTTCTTTTCTTATCTCTTTAATAAAAATGTCCCACTCAGGCATTCCCGGCTGCACATCTTCTCCTAGTACAATACAATTAAGGGAATCGGCTTCCATAGTGAAAGGAACATTATTTGCCAGGATATGTTTGTTGGATTTTAATAATAAACCTGTTGAAGCAGAACCGGTAAATGTTACCACATCCTGCGAGGTAACATGATCCAGCAGATCACCGGCGCTGCCGCAAAGCAGTTGCAAAGAGCCTTCCGGTAAAATTTTTGATGCAATGATCTCTTTTACTACCGCCTCTGTTAAATAAGAAGTAACGGTAGCTGGTTTTACAATACAAGGCATACCGGCCAATAAGTTAACAGCAATTTTTTCCAACATTCCCCACACCGGAAAGTTGAATGCGTTGATATGAATGGCTACACCTTCCTTTGGTGAAAGAATATGTGTCCCCATGAATGTATTGTTCTTGCTGAGGTTGTGACTGTCTCCATCAATAGCAATCACATCATCAGGAAATTTTCTTCTGAGTGATGCATTCGCAAATAGATTTCCTATACCTCCCTCTACATCTACCCAGCTATCAGCTTTTGTTGCCCCTGTTTGATAACTGATTGCATAAAACTCATCCAGATGATCTCTCAGGTGTAAAGCCAACGCCTTCAGCATATTTCCTCTTGCATGAAAAGTCATTTTGCGAAGTGCTGGATTACCAACTGTTCTTGCATACTCAGTAATGCTTTTAAAGTCCAACCCTTTTGTACTGGCAGATCCAATGATATCACCGGTTACTGCATTGTATAAAGTTTGCCCCTCGCCATCACCGGTTATCCAGTTTCCAGAAATATAGTTTCCAAGTTTGTTCATATTGCAATCATTGTGGATTACGAAATTACCTGAAAACTAAAAAAGCATCAACATTCATTTTTGATGTGGCTATCTTTGCACTATTAAAAATTTTGACATGAGGAAATGTTTGTCTGTTTTTATTTTTTCACTGACAATAATGACCCTTAGCTGTAACAATAATAAATCTCACGACAATCATAACAAGGCCGGAAAACAGCCAAAAACTACGGAAGACAGCCTGCTGAAGGATATTGACGATGGCCACATTGTTGGCATGTCGAAAATGAGTAAGCTTCACCGGACACAACAAGCTGTTCGCAGAGCTATTGATTCAATTGCAGCATTACCTTCCAAAGCACAGGAAGCAGCTGCTGATTATTTTTCACAATTGAATGAGCTGATTAAAGAACTCGACTACGCCGATTTCGCCATGGAAAAATGGATGACCGAATATTACCAGGATTCTTTACTTGATAACAAGGAACAAAGAATCCTTTATCTGCAAGATGAAAAAATGAAAGTCGATAAAATGAAAAATGCAATATTGGATGGCTTGCAAAAAGCAGATTCAGTTTTGAAAAGGAAGTAGCAATTCCCATTTTGTGTCTTTGCAGCAAACTAAGTACTCAAAGGCACCACCCCAAATTGTCTGAGATGATGTAATGCATGTTTGTATAGCAGCTGAACATTTTCTTCAAAGTTAAGATCACCAAAAAAAGGGTTACGGGTAACCAGTTCAGGGTTTCTTTCATATACTTCAAAAAAGCTGATCAATTCCTCCTGAAGTTCTCCTATAGCTGCCTGCACGGTTTTATGTTTTAATGGGGCAGGTTCTTCATTCATCAATGGGTTCTTAGTATTCTCTTTGAATGGTTTTTCACTCATCATGAATTCCTTCATCCGGGCCAGTCTTTCTGGAGGGGTAAGTATGGAATCAATCTTCAAATTTCCATTGGCAATCCGTAAAGCATCATTTGCAAAATGTTCGATCATTTGCTGCACATTCATTTTTCCCCAATGCGGTGTTGTAGACGGGTCAAGCCGCTGCAGGTAGCCTATAAGTTTTGTCCGTAAAAAATCTTCCTTCTCCAGACTCATATATCTATTGTTGGAACAGGCAATTTACAAAACCTGAAATGAAAAAATAAAAAATGACGGCAAACCCGTCATCTTTTGATTGCTGATCCTGCAATAAATTAAATTTTCTTATCAATCAATTTGCATATAGAAGCAAAAATATCTTCTACAGAACCTTCTCCTTTTACTGATTGAAACTTATGAGCTTTCTTATAATGATCGGCAACAGGTGTTGTTTCTTTTTTATAAACTGAAAACCGCTTTCTGATCACATCTTCATTCGTATCATCACTGCGGCCTGAAGTTTTCCCGCGGTTGATCAGCCTCTTCACTAACTCGTCTTCGCTTACTTCCAAGGCAAGTAACATGGCTATTCCTGTTTTTTTCAGGTCGAGCAGGTTATCCAGGGCTTTGGCCTGCGCCACTGTGCGGGGAAACCCATCAAACAAAAAGCCTTTGGCATCTTTATGTTTATCAAAATATGAATCCACCATACCGATCACCACTTCATCAGGCACCAACTGGCCCTTATCCATAAAACTCTTTGCCTCGAGGCCAAGCGGTGTCTCCATAGCTATTTCTTCCCTCAGCAGGTTTCCAGTTGAAAGATGTTTCAACCCGTATTTTTCTACCAAACTATCAGATTGGGTACCTTTTCCACTTCCGGGAGGGCCAAATAAAATAACATTGAACATAAGCAATTACTAACCTTGGTGAGCCGACAAATATAATATACATGAGTTGGATTCCCGAACACTGGCCAAATTTTGAAAAATCTCTTATTTCTGGTCAATTTGTTAAGAAATCGTCTTTATCAGCAAGCTGACAAACCATTCCCGCAGGGTTGACGTATTTTTGTTATGATAAATTCAATGAAAACAACACTGAAATATAGTTTACTGCTGCTAACCATCAGTTTATTACAGCAATGCAGTTATTCCCAGAATAATCAAGGTAAAAAATCAGCAAATATGGATACTGTTAAAAAAAACAATCCTGTCTATTCTAATTCCGATACTTCTAAAGTTGAAATGTCAAACGAAGAATGGAAAAAAGTACTTCCGGCTGATGTTTATCAGATAGCCAGACAAAAAGGGACTGAACGTCCATATACCAGTATCTTTAATGATTTTAAAGAAGTGGGTACTTTTTACTGTGCAGCCTGTGGTAATCCATTATTCAAAAGCGACACCAAGTTTGACAGTGGCTGCGGCTGGCCCAGTTTTTATGAACCAATCAGTAAAACAAGCATCATTTATACTCCTGACAACTCACACGGAATGTCCAGAACAGAAACTCAATGCGGCCGTTGTAAAGCACACCTTGGACATGTATTTGAGGATGGTCCGCCCCCCACAGGTTTAAGATATTGTATAAACGGTGTGGTACTTGATTTTGTAAAGGCAAAAGAAGCTGAAAAAAATTATAAGAATAAAGAAAAACCTGAATAAAATTCTGACCTTCTATCACAAATCCCGTCTTGCCAGCGACAGACGGGATTTTTTATTTTTATAAGCAACGTTATCTGGATAAATTTACGTTCCCTAAAAAAAGTGTATGACGGTAGTTAAAAAATTCTGGTTATGCCTTCTGGTATTCGCTGTTGTTGCAGATGCCTCATCTCAAATTAACAAGACACAGGTAATGCCGCTTGACCCTAAGGTAAAGATCGGTCGCCTGGCAAACGGACTCACATATTATATCCGTCATAATGGCCTACCTGAAAAACGGGTAGAACTCCGTTTGGTTGTCAATGCCGGTTCTGTGCTGGAAGATGAAGATCAACTTGGCCTGGCTCATTTCATGGAGCATATGAACTTTAACGGCACTAAACGTTTTCCCAAAAATGAACTGGTTAATTATCTCCAAAGCATCGGTGTTGAATTTGGCGCCGACCTGAATGCTTATACAGGCTTTGATGAAACGGTTTATATACTTCCTGTTCCAACTGATAAACCCGGTCTGGTAGAAAAAGGACTGGAGATACTGGAAGACTGGGCACATAATGCCTTGCTTGATTCTATCGAAATAGAAAAGGAAAGAGGTGTGGTGATAGAAGAATGGAGACTGAGCCGCGGAGCTGACGAAAGAATGATGAAGCAAACACTTCCCGTTCAATACAAAGGTTCAAAATATGCTGAACGTTTGCCGATAGGAACCAAAGCAAGCCTTGATAATTTCTCTCATGCTTCTTTAAAAAGATTTTATAAAGACTGGTACCGGCCAGATTTGCAAGCCATCGTTGTAGTTGGAGATATTGATGTAGATGAAATGGAGCAAAAGATAAAGGAAATATTTAGCGATATACCGGCACCTGTAGCCCCAAGAAAAAGAGAAACATTCAAAGTGCCCGACCATACGGAAACATTATCTGTTGTCGCAAAGGATAAAGAAACTGCATTTTCATCTGTTCAGCTTCTGTTCAAAAAAGATCATCAACCGGAAACAACAATAGGCGATTATACAAAGTACATGAACCGCCGCTTATTCACTGGTATGCTCAATAGCCGTTTAAGAGAGCTGACATTGGGTTCCAATCCTCCTTTTGTTGGTGCTGCATCCTTTTATGGCAACAGCTATGCAAGAACAAAAGATGCTTACCAGCTTTCTGCCAATACAAGTGATACGGGAATGGCCCGTTCACTGTATGCATTGATGCAGGAAAACAGGAGGGTGTTATTATACGGTTTCACTGCATCCGAATTTGCATTGCAGAAAAAACAGATGCAGAGTTTTTACGACCGCATCTTTAATGAAAGAGAAAAAGAAGAGTCTTTTAAATATGCTGACGAATATATCAATAACTTTCTCATCAATGAGCCGATCCCCGGAATAGAATGGGAATATGATTTTGTAAAACAGTATTTGAACAGTGTAACTCTGGAAGAAGTTAATCAACTGGCAGCACAATGGATCACTAAGGACAACCTGGTGGTAACATTAAATGCTCCTGACAAGGAAGGAGTGAAAATACCAACGGAAGAGGAAATAAAAGAAGTGCTTTCAGCTGTTGATGTGGCAAAGATTGAACCTTATAAAGAAAAAGTTCTTGCCGATAAATTAATGGACGATACCAAACTGAAACCTGGTAAGATTGTAAGTTCAAAACAGGACGATGAAACGGGTATTACCACTTTAAAGTTATCTAACGGGGCAACAGTTGTTTTAAAACAAACTAACTTCAAAAATGATGAGATCGTTTTCAGGGCTTTCAGCAAAGGCGGTCATTCATTGGTAAAAGATGCAGACCATTATTCCGCCAGTTATGCCTCACAGATCGTTTCTCAAAGCGGTGTTGGAAATATTTCTGCTGTTGACCTTGGCAATATGCTGAAAGGTAAAAACACTTCCCTCACTCCAAATATCTCACTCTATAGCGAAGGCTTTAATGGTGTTACCATTCCAAAAGAAACAGAAACCCTATTACAGTTACTAAACCTGTATTTTACTTCACCAAGAAAGGATACGGCAGCATTTACATCTTTTAAAACAAGACAGAAGCAATTGTTTGCCAACCTTAGTTCTAATCCGCAGATCTATTTCAGCGGTGAGTTTCAGAAACTGATGACGAAGAATCATCCAAGAGCCGGTGGTCTTCCAAAATCAGAAGACATGGATAAGATCAATCTTGACAGGAGCATACAGATATACAAAGAACGTTTTGCCAATGCCGGAGATTTCACTTTCCTGTTCGTTGGTTCTTTCAATGAAGATTCTATTAAACCTCTTTTGGAAAAATATATCGGTAGCCTTCCATCACAGCCAAAAAAGGAAACATTTAAAGACATTGGTATCCGTCCGCCATCCGGTATGGTTACAAAAACCATAAACAAAGGCAGCGATCCTAAAAGCCTGGTGGCAATGGTCTTTACAGTTCCTGCACCATATGATAATAAAGATGCATTTGCACTGAGCAGCCTCGGTGAAGTGATGAGTATAAAACTGATCGAACAACTACGGGAGGAAAAAGGTGGTGTTTATGGAGTCAGTGCATATGGAAGCATGGGACGTACTCCATATTCATCTTCTACTTTCACTATCACATTTCCCTGCTCACCGGATAATGTAGATACACTAAGCAAAGCTGTGCTGGAAGAATTCAAAAAGATAATGAAGGATGGAGTGTCTGCAGAAGATCTTGAAAAAATAAAAGAACAACAAAGGAGAAAGCTGGAAGTAGAAACAAAGCAAAACCGCTTCTGGATGGATAACTTATATGATGCATTTTATTATGGAACCAATCCTGCTGAAATTCTGAACAAACAAAAAATGACAGAGGACTTAACTTCTGAAATGATACAGAACATTGCCAAAAAATACATCAACCTGAAAAGTTTTATCACTGCTACTTTAAAGCCAGACAAGAATGATGAAAAACCTTTAAAAGGTTTCTGATTTAATTCTCCACAAAGGCACAAAAAGTTACTCTTTGTGCCTTTGTGTTAAAATATCATTTCATGAAATTTATCCGCTTACTGTTCTTCTTTATTCTCGCTGTTATCCTTACAGTTGCTGCTCTTTCTTTCTTTTTGCCAACCACTCAGAAGGTTGAACGTTCTATTATCATCAATGCGCAGGCTGCTGAAATTTATAACCAATTGATAAAGCTGGAGAATTTCAATAAGTTCTCCGTATGGAGCCAGCAGGATTCATCAGCCGTATATACACTTACAGGAACAGATGGAACCGTTGGTGCAGCTACATCATGGAAAGGAAGCCCTGAAATTTCCGGTGAAGGAAAGATCGAGATCATAGCTTTACAAACCAATGAAAAAGTGGTGCACAAACTGGAATTTACAAAACCAAAAAAAGGAAATGCTGAATCAACTTTCATTTTAAAACCAACAAGCAAAGACTCCACTGCAGTTACCTGGATATTCAATATGGCAACTCCCAGGCCATGGAATATCTTCAACCTTTTATATAGCCTTGATGAAGAAATGGGGAAAGATTTTGATGATGGATTATCAGCTTTAAAAGCATTGATAGAGGCGAATAACAAAATGATGGAAACTCACACCAATCAATAATCAACCACTCATAGAATCTTTTTTGCCCAACATTGCAATATCAGTAAGTTAGCATCCCAAAACTTATTAATATGCTTAAAAAGGCTCTGTTCTTAGTTTCATTATGTTCCAGTTTGTTGGTTACTGCACAAAAGGTTTCATTAGATCAGTTCAAAAATTTAAAACCCCGCAATATCGGCCCTGCCGGTATGAGTGGCCGTATCGTTGCAATTGATGCGGTTCACAAAAATCCTTCCATCATCTATGTTGGTGCTGCATCCGGTGGCGTATGGAAAACAGAGAATTTTGGTGCTGAGTGGAATCCCATTTTTGATGAGCAGCCTCTGCAAAATATCGGTTCATTGGCTATTCAACAATCCAACCCTTCAGTGATCTGGGTGGGAACTGGTGAAGGTAATCCAAGAAATTCGCTGAATATAGGTGAAGGTATTTATAAAAGCCTCGACGCAGGAAAAACATGGAAAAGGATGGGTCTTGAAAAAACAAGGAATATTCACCGGGTAGTAATTGATCCGGTTAATCCCAATACCGTTTATGTAGCTGCTATCGGTAATCCTTATGCCCCGCATGCTGAAAGAGGTATTTATAAGACTACTGATGGTGGCGAAACATGGAACCGCATTCTCTATGTAAATGATACAACAGGTTGTGCTGAATTGGTGATGGACCCTTCCAATCCAAACAAACTGATCGCATCCATGTGGCAGCACTATCGTCAGCCCTGGAAAATGACAAGTGGTGGTCCAGGTGGTGGTATGTATATCACTATCGATGGTGGTAAGAATTGGAAAAGATTGTCTGAATCCGATGGTATGCCGAAAGGAAATATAGGCCGTATCGGAATTGCTTTCTCCCGCAGTATGCCCTCAAGAGTGTATGCAAAAATAGAAGCTACAAAAAATGGTTTGTACAGAAGTGATGACGGCGGTTTTAAATGGACACTTATTAACAGCAAGCCAGAAGAAGTAACAGACCGTCCTTTTTATTACCAGGAAATATATGTTGATCCCGTAAATGAGAACCGCATTTATGATATTCATTCAACAATAACTTTTAGTGAAGATGGCGGCAAATCATTTAACACCATGATCCCTTATTCTGGTATTCACCCTGATCATCATGCATGGTGGATACATCCCGAAGATCCCAATCTCATCATCGAAGGAAATGATGGTGGTATCGGTATCTCCAGGGACAGGGGAAAGACATGGGTGTTTGATGAAAAATTGCCTGCAGGACAATTTTATCACATCAATGTTGACAATGAAATTCCATACAATGTAATGGGTGGTATGCAGGACAACGGTAGCTGGCTTGGCCCTGCCTATAGCTGGACAAATGGCGGCATCCGCAATTATTACTGGAATAATATTGGTGGTGGTGATGGATTTGATGCTATGCCTGATCCTGATGGAGATGGCTGGGTATATAGTATGAGCCAGGGCGGTGCTGTTGGAAGAATAAATTATAAAACCGGTGAACGATGGAGCATCCGTCCACCGTATTTCGGTAAAGATGAAAAAAATGAATACCGCTTTAACTGGAATGCAGCTATAGCACAAGACCCGTTTGAGAAGAATACAATTTATTATGGAAGCCAGCATGTTCATAAAAGCACCAACAAAGGTGTAAGCTGGGAAACCATTTCACCTGATCTTACAACCAATGACTCTGCAAAGATCGATCAGAGCACTACTGGCGGACTTACATTAGATATTACCGGAGCAGAAAACCATTGCACAATTCTCGCCATTGAACCTTCAGCAAAGCAAGCCGGTGTTATATGGGTTGGTACTGATGATGGAAATGTGCAGCTAACAACAGATGGCGGAAAAACATGGACCAACTTCCGCGGAAAGATTCCGGGATTGCCATTGGGTGCATGGATACCACAAATAAAGGCTTCAAGGTTTAATGCAGGCGAGGCATTCGTTGTTGCCAATGATTACCGACGTGGAGATTTCAAACCATATATCTTCCGCACAACTGATTTCGGAAAAACATGGACAAGAATGATTGATGAAAAGAAAGTAACAGGCTATACATTATGTATGATACAGGACCCGACAGAACCTAATTTAATATTTGTTGGAACGGAACAAGGCCTTTGGATAAGTTTTGATAATGGCTCAACTTTTCAGCAATGGAAGAATGGTTATCCTTCTGTATCTACTTATGATCTTGCCATACAGGAAAGAGAAGCTGACCTTGTAATAGGTACATTTGGCCGTGCCATCTGGATAATGGATGATATAAGGCCGCTTAGGAAAGTTGCTGCAGAAAAAGGTATGCTGTCAAAAAAACTAACTGTATTTGCTGCGCCTGATGCCTACCAGGCACAATACCGCTCAGCAACAGGGTATGACTGGAGCACCATGGGATTGTATGATGGCGATAACAGAAGAAGAGGAGCAGCCATTTCTTATTTTGTAAGTAATGCAAAAGATTCAGCTGCAAAAAGATCAAGATCAGATTCTGTTACTGTAAAAATATATAACGATAAAAATGAGAATATCCGCAACCTGAAATGGAAAGCAGATACTGGTCTCAACAGGCAGTATTGGAACATGGAAGAAAAAGGGTTCCGCCAGCCCGGCTCACCCAAACCCAGGCCCGGTGCACCAGAACCCGGAGGTTTCCAGGCATTGCCCGGAACATTCAAAGTAGTGATATCAATGAATAAAGAATCCGATTCCACTTATATCACTGTAAAAGACGACCCAAGATTTGGCAACCGTAATGATTATAAACTGGCACAGCGGAAAATGTATGACCGTCTGCGAAAGAGCGGCGATAAACTGACCGAAGGAACAGATCGCTTAACTGAAAGCGATGAGCTTTGCAGTAAAATGATGGCACAGTTAAAAGATGTGGAAGGAAAAGAAGCAGACTCATTACGCAAATCAACCAAAGCGATGCAGGACAGTATCAAAGCAATCAAAGAATTCATCAGTGGCAAACCATCTGATAAACAAGGCATCAACCGTGGCCAGACTGTGTTAAGAGATTACCAGGTAGCGGCACAATACATCGGTTCTAAAAATGTAGCACCCGGTGCACAGGAAGAAAAATTAGTGATGAATGCAGAAGAAAGTATTACAGAAGCTATTCAAAGAATAAATAAATTTTACAGTAACAATTGGCCTGCTTACCGCAAACAGGTGGAAGGAGCAGAGATAAAATTATTTAAGGATTATAAGCCGATTGAGTAAGAAAAATTCTATTAATAAAAGGGCTACAATTCTGTAGCCCTTTTATTATTTTTTATAATTGTCATTAAAGTTACTTGTTGTCAGTTTCCGCATCAAACTTAAGTACATACGTATCACAACCAAGGTTATTGATGTTCATTCGGAATGTCCCATTGGCTTTATTGCCATTAATAGTTGCATTTAATTCAAACCGCCACGCAGTAGAACCCCCACCCGGTGGTTCTGCAATTGCTGCATTAACCTTGCTATCAATTACATCAAATTCGCCTGTAGGCCCTGCAGCTGGTTGACGCTCCAGCGAACCGCTACAACGCCACCATCCATTAAAGGTCAGGTTAGAAATTTTTTTTCCATCTGCGGATAAATCAAAGCTCAGTGAATCACCCTTCATTCCATTGGTGATAGCTCCTCTAAAATGTTTAATACTTTCACCCTTCTCATTTGTAATAGTTTCTTGATTGATAGTACTATTCTCTGTTTGTGAGTTGTTGCAAGCCATAAAACAACTTATTGCAGTAGAAAAAATGATCTTTCTCATTTGTATTTTTTTGGCGGCAAAAATAATGGTTTAACTAGCCTGAATACTAATATAGTGCCGGTATTGAATAGTATAATTTGTAAATTAAGTATTAAGCTATAGGCCAGGTATAGGCCAATTATAGGCCCCCTATAGGTAAGCATATCTATACTTACTTTACTCCACACATATCAATTCATCATGAAAGATCCATTGTTGCATTTGACAGAGATCAGAATAAATGTTTTGCACAAGACAATTGTTTTCTCAAAACCTCTTCCGGTAATTTTTTCTAACTTACTCTTCAAAAAGCTATGATGAAAATGAATACAGGCGCCTGGATCGGTATCATCGGCGGTATTATTGGTTTGCTCGCAGGTGTCGTAGCGGTCATCGCTACAGCAGGTCAGCAGGGTATTTATTTTGGTATAGGCATGCTGATATTATTTGGTGGTGTATTCTATCTGATCTTCCGGGTTTTCTTTAAGCCGATGATAAATGCCAATCGTTTGCAGAAAACAGGCATACCCGGCACGGCAAGGATATTGGAGGTAAGGGACACCGGTGTTACCATCAATAATAACCCACAGGTAAAACTGGTGCTGGAAGTAAAGAATAGTTTCGGACAGAAATATACAACGCAGTGCAGGGTACTGGTCTCCCGGATAAACCCCGGTGCTTATCAACCCGGAATGGAAGTAGCGGTAAAGATCGATCCAAAGAATGAACAAAATGTAGTGATCGATTTTAGCGACAATACAACAACAACATCATCTTTTGCTCAACCCAATGAACCGGTCATACAAGCAGAAATATTAAAAATGCAGGAAGAGAACCAGGCATTATTACTAACCGGAAAACCGGCAAGGGCCATTATTAAAAAATATACATGGTTGGGTGTAAATGTAAACGGAAATAATCCTTATGCAGAGTTAGAGATTGAAGTGCTGCCCGAACACTCTTCTTCTTTCTCTGCTAAAACAAAGGGAGTAATTGCTGAGGCTTCCGTTCCAAAATATCAGCCCGGCAAAGAGATATTTGTAAAGTACGATCTATACGATAACAGCAAGGTGGTCATTGATCATTCCTAAACTATCATCTGTCACAATTCCAATTCATATACTCTGAACATCATATACTTTTTATTTTGCAAGGTTGAATTTTACAAAAAAATTTCAGTCATTTTATTCAAGATATGACTGAAAATTTTTGTGTACGTTTGCCGCAAAGGAAGGGTTATGAAACTGTCGCATTTATCTGAAACACTGATCGGTTCTGAAATAGTAAAACTGGGAGGAGAGATAAGGGAAAAGATCCGCCAGGGTGAACGTATATATAATTTCACTGTGGGTGATTTTGACCCCTCCATGTTTCCCATTCCAAAAGAACTGGAAGACCTGATCGTAGAAGCTTACCGTAAACATTTTACCAATTACCCTGCTGCAGAAGGTAATCTCGATCTTAGAGAAGCCATTGCCTCGTATATGAAGGATGAGGAAGGATTGGATTACGGCATCAGCGAGATATTAGTTTCAGGAGGCGGCAGGCCATTGATCTATGCATTGTTCCGTGCTATTTGCGATAAGGGAGATAAAGTGATCTATGCTGTACCAAGCTGGAATAATAATCACTACACACATTTTGTAAGCGGCGAACATATCGTTATAGAAGCTACAGCAGAAACGAACTTTATGCCAACGGCTGCCAATATCCGTCCGCATATAAAAGATGCTACACTTATTGCCTTGTGTTCACCACAAAATCCAACCGGTACTACTTTTACCAGAGAAATGCTGGAAGAGATTTGTGATATGGTACTGGAAGAGAACAACAGAAGAGGTGAAGGCGAAAAGAAAGTATATGTGATGTACGACCAGATGTACTGGCAACTCACTTTTGGTGATACAGTGCATTACAATCCAGTTTCACTGCGTCCTGCAATGCGGAACTACACCATCTTTATTGATGCCATCAGTAAAGTGTTTGCAGCAACAGGGGTGAGAGTAGGATGGGCTATGGGACCAGCAAACTTTATTGCTAAAATGCGGATGATACTAACCCATGTGGGTGCATGGGCACCAATGGCCGAGCAAAAAGCCGTAGCACAATTCCTGGGAAAGAGGGACGCCATAAAAAAATACCTGGTGCATTTTAAAGCTGAAGTAGAAGAAAGACTGGTGAGTATTTATAAAGGTTTTAGTCAACTAAAGGAAGAAGGCTTCGCCGTTGATGCCATAGCCCCAGAAGCTGCTATCTATCTTACCATCAAAATTGACCTTGTTGGAAAGAAAATTACGGATGGTACAATATTGGAAAATCAAAATGATGTAACAGCTTACTTATTAAATGCTGCAGGCCTTGCGGTTGTTCCATTTTATGCATTTGGTGCTGCTAAAACTTCTCCCTGGTACAGGCTAAGTGTAGGCACCTGTAAGAAGAATGAGATTGACGAAATGATCGGGAAATTGAGAGAGGCATTGAAGAAACTATCCTGAGAAAAAAATTCACTAATTCTTATTGATCAGAAACCTGAAAGGAGCCAACCTGAAATGGCGGGATGCTTTTAATATCTTCCGGTTGTTTGAAGTAATGCGATTACGGTTTACGAGTTCATGTGCCTCGCAGAATTTAAAAGGAGTATCAACAGCCCGCAGCACTTCATTCAAACAGGCCACTTCCTGCTCAACTGCTTTTTCATCCAGCCCTACGGTTTTGAAAAAAACGACCAGATTCTGATTGTAAATATCCATACACACTGGTGATTAAAACTGAACATTTATCTCACACTGGGACAACCACAATTCTTGCCCCCTTTGCCTGAGCCTGAATAATAATTCTTATTACAGGCTGCCAGTAAAAGAACTAAAACAAGGGCAATTGCTATTTTGTTTATTGTCTTCATAATTTGGAAGTTCTAAATTAAAACTATTTTACAAACAAATTAGTATACCGTTTAGCCAAATCCGGTAAAAAATAACATGAATCAATACAAAAATGAAGAAACTGTAGGAAAAAAGCGGATTCTTGTTGCTCCTTTAGACTGGGGTCTTGGTCATGCTACCCGCTGCATCCCCATTATTAATGAATTAAA
>CAYVSH010000045.1:16483-20656 GCA_964453625.1 uncultured Chitinophaga sp. | reverse complement strand
ATGAATACCTGGCGGCTGAAGAGTTTGATCTTATTCTTCGTTATCTCAAAGTCGTTCTTCAGTTTGGGGAAGTATAATACGCCGGTCAGGTTGAACGGATAGTCCACATTCAGGTGAATCCAGAACAAAGGCTCTTCCTGGAAGGGATAGAGTTCCTGGTAGAACGACAGATAATCCTCATCTTTTAAAGAGGAAGGAGATTTGGTCCAGATAGGACTGGTATTGTTGATGATGTTATCAACCTCTATGCTTTTGTATTGGGGTTTGCCGTCTTTATCCTCTCCATCGGGTACTGATTCCGTCTTCATACCGAACTGTACGGGTACTGGCAGGAATTTCGCATACTTGTCCAGTATAGACTGAAGTTTATATTTCTCGAGGAATTCAGTTGATTCATCATTGATGTACAATGTTACCGTTGTACCTCTTTCGGTGCGGCTGCCTTCGCTTATTTCAAACTCTGTGCTGCCATCGCAGGTCCATTTAGCCGGTTCGGCTCCTTCCTGGTAGCTGAGGGTTTGGATCTCTACTTTATCGGCAACCATGAATGCGGAATAGAAACCGAGACCGAAGCGACCGATGATCTCGTTGGCATCTTTAGCTTCTTTGAACTTTTCCATGAACTCTGTTGCCCCGGAGAAAGCCACCTGGTTGATGTATTTTTTTATCTCTTCGGCTGTCATCCCGATACCGTTGTCGCTGATGCTGATGGTCTTTGACTCTTTGTCGAAGTCTACTTTTACTTTCAGGTCGCCCAGCTCCCCTTTGTAGTGACCGAGGGTGGCCAGCCTTTTCATCTTTTGTGAAGCATCTACTGCATTGCTCACCAGTTCCCGGAGAAAGATCTCATGATCACTGTAGAGGAACTTTTTGATAATGGGGAATATGTTTTCCGTGTTGATAGAGATTGTGCCTTGTTCCTGTACCATAGAGGTATGTCTATTTTGAGTGTTAAATGATGAATGTTGAATTGCCCGAATGTACACAATCACCGTTCCAAAGGGATGGGGATTGACAGATTGGCATTGAGGAATGGCCTTCAGTTCGTTTGAATAGCTGTTTTCCGGTTTAAGTTACCGTCATTCCGGCCTCCGAGCTGGAATCTTTTTCTCAATGGATATTTTAGAGAAAGATACTGGACTTCATTCAACTTGGCAGTATATTAAAAAATTAAAAGTATTTAAAAATGCCCCCGAAGGATTCCCGGGCATTCCGTTACTGATGAAAAGGGAAGAGCAACTAAAAAGGTTTTTTATTACCTGATCAGCTCCATTTTTTTCCTAAGGCTTCGAGACCCGCATTGGCGAGGTCTTCGGGTGTCATAGTGGGATGAAATTCAACACTGGCATTGAACATCAGGAACCAGGGTTCTGCCATGGCAGGTATCTGGTTCATGTTATCCATATGAACGATCATGGTGCCGCCCCGTTTTCCCTGATCGGCCGTGAAATAAGCAGCTTCGGGTTTAAGCTCTCCCATGATCCTGCCCATGCGGGCACCGATGGAACCATCTTTTACATACTGATTGAATGGTTCCAACGGCATTGTTACTTTCATTAGAAAACGCATAATAGCCTCCTTTTTAAAATAAGTGAATGAATATGGTTGCGGGTGCCGATTAAAGTTGGTGCGAATTGATATGCCTGTATTGTGCAGAGGATAAAGGCTACTAAAAGTAATGTATTGGGGATGGATTAGAAAAATAATGTCTGAAGCCATCCCGGTCTTATGATCAGGGTACCAGAAAAGTATTTAAATCAACTGGAAATCAAACCGGGAAACATCATTTTTATGGACGATACCTGTTGCCAGGCACTGCATATTTATCATAACGTTGATATATAATTTGTTTTACAACATATAAGTCATTACCTTTCTATTTGCGAGTCTATTCCGTCTCTTATAAATCTCTCCTTTAATCCCTTCTTGATTTTGTACTAACAGGCAGTATTCGTAATCACTGTCAAACAGATCAATGTACCTGAAACTATACGGGTATTGTAAATTTTATATAACCAAAAAACAACTATTATGAAAAAGATTTTTTTATTGTTACTGTCATTCATCACACTGGCTGCATATTCCCAGCAGTCTAAAATTTTCACTGTTCATAACATTACTGTAAAGAACGGCCAGAAAATGGCGTTTGAAGCAGCTTATAAACAGCATGTCGCCAAGTTTCATAAGGACGATAAGGAAAAAGTAAGGGTATTTGAAATATTAAGCGGTCCGAATGCCGGTTCTTATCAGATCGTAAGCGGCCCTTCTACCTATGCTGATATGGACAGAGAGCGGTCAGATAATACGGTACATGGTATTGATCTTGATAAAAGTTTCTTTGCCTACCTGGAAAGCAATGGTTCCACCAATTATTTTAATATGGAGGACAGCCTCAGTTTTCATGGGGATGTAAATGCCAATAAAACTTTAGTTACTATACGGCATATAAAACCCACTATGTATACTGATTTTTTTAATGAGCAAAAAAGAACCTTCAAAGTGCTTCATGCAATGAAAGGCAAATTCTGGGATAACCTTAATCTTCGAAATTATTCCCAATTATGGGATGGTTCCGACCAGGTAATAGTCAGTGTACGTTCATTAAAAGATGGTTTTAAAGAGTTGGAAAATGAGTATTTCGGACCGATGAATGATGGTAACCCCACATTTAAAGATGTATATATTCAACATTATGGCTCCCTGGACTGGGATAAAAGGGAAAAGCTATTTGATACTGCTGAAGTATCCAGAGAACAGTTTATCCGGAAATTGAGAACAGATATGAGTTCTCAGTAGTTTTTTCTGATAGTTATTCAGGTAACCCCCGTTCTACTGTTCGTTTATTCATAAACGGCAGACCATGAACGGGGTTTGCTTTTAGGAAAGATACCGGCCCGGGGGCCGGGATGATATGCTTTTACATGAGGCATTTATTCAAACTCCTCCTTCTACTACTTTTTTTAAACCCGGTTATTCAGTAGCTTTAACAACAACGTTTTGTTACTACCCATATTTAATACATCATTAAACCAATCATTATGGCTAAAAAGATCATTACTGTATTTGGTGCCACCGGTGCACAAGGTGGCGGACTGGTAAGAGCTATCTGCAATGATACCAACAGTGAATTTACCGCAAGGGCTGTAACCCGTAATCCCTCTTCTGAAAAAGCTAAGGAACTGACGGCCATGGGTGCTGAAGTGGTACAGGGAGACCTGAGCGACGAGGCTTCTGTACTTAAAGCCCTGGACGGAGCTTATGGCGCCTACTTTGTTACTTTTTTCTGGGATCATTTTTCTGCCGAACGGGAAATGAAGGAAGTGGCTATGTTTGCCAAAGCTGCCAAAGAAGCCGGTATTCAACATGCCGTATGGTCAACGCTGGAGGATACCCGAAAATTAGTGCCGCTGGATGATGACCGCATGCCTACCCTGCAGGGAAAATATAAAGTACCGCATTTTGATGCAAAGGGAGAGTCTGATCAATACTTTACGGAAGCCGGTGTGCCCACCACTTTTCTATATGCCTCTTTCTACTGGGACAACTTTATCTATTTCGGCGCCGGTCCCAAGCGGGGGGAGGATGGAAAACTGGCATTGACACTACCCATCGGTGATGCAAAAATGGCGGGTATTGCTGCTGAAGATATCGGCAAGTGTGCCTATGGTATTTTTAAGAAAGGAAAGGAAATGATCGGCCAGCGCATTGGTGTGGCAGGTGAGCACCTTAGCGGTGCTGAAATGGCGGCCGGACTTAGCAAGGCCATCGGCGAACCGGTGGTGTATAATAAAATACCTGCTTCTGTGTACCGGAGTTTTGGATTTCCGGGGGCTGATGACCTGGGGAATATGTTCCAGTTGTATGATGATTTTGAAAAAGAGATGAATACAATGCGGGATGTGGCGAAATCAAAGGCATTGAATCCGGAGCTACAAAACTTTGAGGCATGGCTGAATGCTAATGGCAGTAAGATACCGATAGAGTGAGTTGCCATGAATAACACGAATGATTTAGTACAAATTAGTAATGCTGCTTGCGCAGCATTTTTTTTGCCACGAAAAAATACAGTTTGCCACAGATAACACAGATAAACACAGAATGATTTTTGCTGACGCAAATTTTTTTCTCCCACTAAGAACACAAAGGAACAAAGGACACAGATGGGTTTTGCTG
>CAYVSH010000045.1:0-16383 GCA_964453625.1 uncultured Chitinophaga sp. | reverse complement strand
AGATGGGTTTTGCTGATGCAAATTTGTTTTTCCCACTAAGGCACAAAGGGCAGAAAGAATTTGCTTCGCAAATGGTATGGTTGTATAATTAAAAATGTCCCGGTTGCGGGACATTTTTTTAGTTAGTAAATCACCATTTAAAAATAAAAATTACAACGCCAACTCATTATTTGATCTGTATTGTTTTGGATATCCGCTGGGCTGCTTCTTTTTTGGGCAGTGTAACCTGCAGGATACCATTGTTGTAAGCCGCATCAATCTTGTTTACATCTACAGAATCGTCGAGTGTGAAACTGCGGGTGAAGGATTGCATCCTGTATTCATTCCTTATCCAACCTTCTGATTGATTTTCCTGTTTGTTCTCTTCTTTCTGCTCAAATGAAATGGTCAACTGGTTATTGCTTACGTTCAACTTCAGGTCTTCTTTTTTAAGACCGGGCGCCACCAGTTCCAGTTCATAACTCTTGTCCGTTTCACGGATGTTAACAGGCACATTCACCGATTGCTCAACACCGTTGAAACCCCAGAAGTCATCATTAAAAATGCGGTTCAGGTTTTCATTGAGAAGCCTGTCCACCCATCCGCTTACGGGTTTTGATGGCACAGTGCTGTTTCTTCTGATCATACTGGTTGTCATAAAAACCTCCTTATTTTTTGGTTTAATAATGATTAAAATGGCCTTTCCAAACTAAATGCCATTATTTATCATGCCTGAAAATCTGGCAATGAGTGGGAAAAATTTTCAGGGAAAATGAAATTTTTTCAGTGTATGAAATCTTTTAAAGCTCTTCCAGGTTGATGGTTTTGAAGGTTTCTTTGGTGATGATGCGGCAGTTAGTAGCCAGTTCTTCGAGAGAGCAACTGATGATCTGCAAATTCAGTGGTAAACCCCCTACTGTTTCCATCAGCTCCATGGTGAGTATGGTTCTTTCATCCACATTACTATTACCTTTTAGCTGGCGGAAAAGTGAATGGGCCACCGGGCGGTTGTTGCCAATGAAGAACTTGCCGATGCTTTCAAAGCCGTTTGCAGTTTTTATACTGATGAGGATGTAGAATATGGTTGTTTTCATTTTACAAATTTATACAATGATGATGCCAGTAGTGTGAGCGACTTGTAACGAAAAGAGAGAACTGCTTCGCAGTTTAGGGAGCCACGAAGGCACACGAATCAACACGAAAATTAAATACAAATGATTTTGCTCCTTGCGCAGCAGATTTGATTTGCCACAGAAGTACACAGAGGAACGAAGAGTACTGCTTCGCAGTTTAGGGGCCACGAAGGCACACGAATCAACACGAAAATAAAATACAAATGATTTTGCTCCTTGCGCAGCAGATTTGATTTGTCAAAGAAGTACACAGCGGAACGCAGAGAGTATTGCCGACTTAAATTTTATTACATTTATTAAATAAATGATTAGTATATGATAAAGAGGTGCTGTTTTCTTATTTGGGGATTATTTTTTTTCAACCTTGCTATTTGTCAGCATGGCAAACTTATTAAAATCAATGCAGCGGATAGTTTGCTGACTGTTCCGGGGGCAGCAAAAAAACAATTGAATACAATCCTGTCGCAAAAACAAACAACCGGTAAACCTATCCGCCTGCTGCTGACCGGGACTGATAAAAACTCCATTGATAACAGCAGCCGGTGGATTGCCCAAAAAATGAAAATGGAACTCTACCGGGTAGATCTTTCACTGGTAGTAAGCAAGTATATCGGCGAAACAGAAAAAAATTTAGATAAGATATTCGAGTCCGTAAAAGATAAAAGCCTGATCTTATTTTTTGATGAAGCGGATGCTTTGTTTGGCAAACGAACAACTGTAAAAGATGCACATGATAAATATGCCAACCAGGAAGTAAGCTACCTGCTGCAGCGAATTGAGGCCAGGCCCGGTATTGTATTGCTGGCCTGCAATTCGGATGATTGTACAGGTTTATTTGAAAAGAATAATATACGGAGGGTTGTCATCCAATAGTTTATTATAAGCGGCAGCCACATAGTATGCGGCAGTATTCTTGACTGCAAGCATTTTATCAAAATACCTTAAAGTGGTTATTGACTTTATTGTACCAATAACAGAACTTTAGCAGTAGTAGTTTTCATCAACAAATCAAACAGCTGCAATGAAATATTCAATAATTATCCTGTTGTTCTGTACAGCCTGCCACAGTGCCAGAAGAGTAAACAATGCCACTACCGAAACTGTTTTTAATGACAGCGCAGCACGGGTCTATTCGCTGGAAGAGAACAGCGATAAAGAACTTAGCTATTTCATTACAGCCGACGGCAAAAAAGTATTGCTGAAAAAATACACCGGTCCGCAGGATATTCCACCACCGCCTGCACCGCCCATTCGCAGGGAAGACAGTATCCGCATGGATGCACCTGTAATGCCGATGGCAGCAGCCGCACCCCGTGCCTTTGCTGCAGATGATAACGACCCCTTTACCGGAAGTGTAAGGGCCATACCCAAAACAACCTACTCCACAAAAAAGTATGAAAAGTTCAGAACCATTCCTGCCCTGTTCCGCAAACTTCCATCAGCGGAGAACATGAAAGCCCTTGGCATTGGCCGCAGGAACGAACGGGTACCCGAAGAGGACCGTAACGTCCGGATAGAAAAAGCTTATCTCTATACTGTAACTGTAGAAGCTGATAATGATCTGCACTTGCTGATCGGTAATACACCGGTATATATTCCCGGTGAAACAAGGGTGTTCAATGCTGAAATATCAGGCATACCACCGGATGGCACAGCCGAAGAAAAGGAGCAGATGCGGAGGGTGCGGGCCAAAGCTATTGCTGCGATGCTTGATATACCGCTTTGCGGCCGCAACAATTATTTGCAGGTGAACCGGCGTATATCGATAAGGGGCTCCCTCTTCTTCGATTCCCATCATGCATCCAAACCTGCACGGTGCCGGGAAGTGGAAGGTGAATCCGCCTGGGAGATACACCCGGTAAAGGATATTGTATTTGATTAAAATTTATTGCGGATATTGAAAGTATCATTTATCAACTACTGAGAAAGTCTTTTCTTCTCTATGTAAATAGTGCTGCTTGCGGGGCTATCAAAATGTATCTTTGCAATCAATGAAGAAGAATCTTTTTGTTGCATTTGAAGGAATAGACGGTAGCGGCAAAAGCACACAGGTAAACCTGCTGGCCCAAAGCCTGGAAAAGGCCGGTCATAAAGTGTATTGTACGTTTGAGCCTACCGGTAGCCCCATCGGCACCATCATCAGAAAAATATTCAAACATGAGATGGAAGCGGATGAAAGAGTAATCGCTGCTCTGTTTGCTGCGGACAGGCTTGACCACCTGCTGAATAAAGAAAACGGTATCATTAAGAAGCTGGAAGAGGGTTATACCGTTATCACCGACCGTTATTATTTTTCTTCGTATGCCTATCACAGTGTGCATGTGCCCATGGAGTGGGTGATCGAAACGAATTCACTCAGTGCCGGTCTGCTTCGACCCGATATCAATATCTATATAGATGTGGATCCGGAACTGAGTATGAAAAGACTGAACAGCGGCAGAAGCAATATTGAGCTCTATGAAACACTTGAGAACCTTACTGCAGTACGTAAAAAATATATGGAGGCTTTTGAATTACTTAAAGCCAAGGAACATGTTTTTATCACTGATGGGAACCAGCCAATAGAAACAATCGCTGCCAACATCTGGAAAGAGATAGTCAATATGGCGGTGCAAAACGAAGTAAGATAAAGCATGGAGTAAATCATTTAGTCTGCGGGATCATGTAGCGGTACTCACCTGTTAAGTGATCTCTTTTTGTTGTTCAGCGATAATGACTCTTCCATAACTTTATAAAGTCATCCCTTTGGAAGTATGCTGTACGAGTTTCTCAATATCTTCTTTCTTGTTTTTCATACTGCTTTTACATTATTCAATGTGATTGGCTGGGCCTTTAAAAAAACAAGAAAGCTGCACCTGGTTACGATGTTACTTACTGCCGCTTCCTGGTTCATACTTGGTATCTGGTATGGATGGGGCTATTGCCTTTGTACCGACTGGCATTGGAAAGTGAGAGAAGCAATGGATATCCATGACCGGTCTGACTCTTATATTCACTTCCTGCTGCTGAAGATAACCGGTGTTGATATGAATAAACAACTGGTGGAAGATGGCACACTTATCATCTTCGGGTTGTGCTTTTTGCTAAGCATAGGCCTGAACATACGGGACCACAAAAGAAAAAACATGAAGAGGAACTGATCATTATTCATTTAATGCCCTTTCAGTATCCAGGTCTCCATCCCTTTTCTTAAACCTGCGGTAATTATTGTTCAGCTTATTACTGAGTTCTTTTTCATCTTTAATATTTTGACGAACAAGGAAAACCAGTAAAACAAAAACAACTATAACAAGCGGTATGACTAAATACCAATCCATAACATTTTTTTATGACCTTAAAGAAACCTTGATAAGGGAACAAGAGGCTTACATATTCTCATTTTTGTTTTTATCCGCCTCTTCTTTGCTAATCTCGTCTTCGGCTCCTTCCTTTATATTTTGTATCAAAGATGATACCGGACCTTCCATATTATCCTGCGGATCTGTAGTATTCAAGGTTTCAGGGTCCGGCTTCAATACCTTTTTACTATCATCCTTCGTTTCATTTCTATTTTCTTTTCGTATTGACATAATATTCGTTTTAATGTTATACCCTTTATAATAGCAAATTCATGCCGGAATTCATATTATATTGGCGAAATATTTCAATTCCTGCCCAAAGCATTGATTATTACACGATGATGGCAGAATAATAAATCAATACTCTTTCATTAATTAGTTTTACAGAATGAAAAAATCATCCCTACTATTCCTGTTCATAATAAACGGTTTTGTTTTGCATGCACAACCTGCTGCAGACAGCAGTTTACTCATCACCCTCAACCAGCAGATTGATAATTATGTAGTAGAAAAAAATATTGCTGCATTAGATAAACTATATGCAGATGATTTTGTTTTCAGCCATGGATCGGGCAGAGTGGAGGGAAAGAATGGCTGGTTTGTATCTGTTTCAAAAGGAAGTTTTGTTGCCAGGACACATGATTCTGTAAAGGTGGAACTGCATCCTGAACTGGCGGTTGTAAAAGGAAAACTTTCTGTACAAAAGAAGGGAAAGGAAAAGACCGACCGGTATCATCTTACTTATATCCGTGTGTTTGCATACCGGAACAAACAATGGCAACTGGTATCGCACAGTACCACTTCGGAATATCATGAACCGCAATAAGATCTTTCTGTAACTATTCAGGAATTATTTCTTTCCGGTTGTGCAGCCTGCACCGGGTCTACAACTAAAAAATCCGGATTGATGTTATATTGCTGTATCAGTTCCCTGTATTTTAATTTAAGTGTTCGTTTGAATTGCCCGAGATAACCGGGTTTGGATATCCTGCCAAGTTCGAGGGGAATGGCTTCAATGAGGTCGTTACCGATGTACATCATCAATTGCATGGGGTAGTGGATTTTAATAGTACAAAGCAACAATGTTTTGTTTATGTAAACAATCCTACTAATACTCAATTTTATAGGTAACATTACGAAAGTGCAGGCCACGCATTTTTTCGAACCTGATTGTTGTGCATAGTCTGCGTAATTCTATTAACCACTTTATTTTAATAACTTTCACTTATTAAACCCTTATAATGAAAAAATATATTACCCTCTGCACAATAATAATGATACTGGCTTCCTGCAATTCAAATAAAACTACAGATAAAACAAATGATGGCAGCATCAGTGATACTATAACTAACAAATCTCCTGATTCAACAGTTGTGATAAATGCTGACAACAATCCACCGGTTAGTACTGACCTTGAATATATTGGCGAATTAAGGTTGGGGCAAGGCCAGAAAACTGTAGTGGATAAACTTGGTGAGCCTGAATCCAGGTCAAAAATAGAAGAATGGGGTGCTGACGGGTTACTTCACCAGGATTGGAAGTATACAACCAAAGGAATAACGCTGAATATGAATGGAGAAAAAGAAAACGGCGAAATGACAGTATTCTCGATTACGATTACCAGCCCCTGCGATCTTAAAACCAAAAAGAATATCGGTATCGGCAGCATTTATAATGATGTAATGGCTGCATATGAAAAAGAAATTGATAAAGAATCCAGTGATAAAAATGTGATCACTGTCGGTTCCCTGTACGGCGGCCTTATCATTGAATTTAAAAATGAAAAGGCTGTGAAGATATTTGCGGGGGCTGCGGCAGAATAGATCATCAGATTGATTGTCAACCCTCTTCACCCAAAAGAAATATTTTACAATTGTTGCCGGAAATTGTAGTTTTAGAATAGCCAAAAGCCATCCTATATGAAGCGAATATTTACAATATTGCTTCCTGTACTAATTCTTTTCAACTCCTGTTACGATGATGGTTATTATGAACGTCCCCCGGTTATAAATACAACCAACAATTTAAGGATACTGATAGATGCCTCACATGACGGAGGGGTATGGTGGTTTCCTCAATCAACAACATCCGGATTTAATCCGTCACTGCATCACCAGGGTAAAAGACTTGCGGATCTTCTCCGATCAATGGGATTTATTGTTGATGAAATGGCGTCTTATACATTGGTCACAGACTCGCTTCTTAGCAGGTACGATAAAGTGATCCGTGCCGGAGCCTATGGTTCGTATCAGCCAGGTGAATTAGCAGCATATACTAATTTTCTGCAGCGAAGAAGCTCACTATTATTAATTTCAGAATTCCGGAATAGCCCTACAGATATTGATGAGTTAGCTGAAAGGCTGGGAATACAATTCCGGGGTACTCATTATGATTCAGTAAAACATTTTGCCCCCCATGCCACTACAGTAAATGCAACACCCTTTTATTATAATGCAGGTGCTATAGTTGTTAATGAAACAAGCAACCCACGGATAAATGTATTGGGAAGACTTACTAACTCGACCGGGCCTGTAGTGATGGGAATATTGAATCATCCTACCAGTAAAATATATTTTCTGGGTGAAATAAACGGTTTGCAAACAATACCGCAGCCTTTCACATCTCAACTATTGAAATGGCTATTTAATTAAAATGTATTTTTCAAAATACAAAGCCTAGATGCCTGCCCAGTAATGTTTATCTTTCCAAAACATTTAATTATCAATCATGGAAAATTCCAATGATCCACGGCTGGCTGTATTGATCGATGCCGATAATATTCCTCATCGTTTGATCAATGGCATACTGGAAGAAATTGCCAAGTATGGAGTACCAACTTTCAAACGCATCTATGCTGACTGGACCAAGCCGCATGTATCGGGCTGGAAATCGGTATTACTAGATCATGCCATCACCCCGGTACAACAATACAGTTATACTACCGGGAAAAATTCTTCTGATTCTGCACTTATCATTGATGCAATGGATATTTTATATACCGGCCGTGTAGATGGTTTTTGCGTGGTAAGCAGCGACAGTGACTTTACAAGACTGGCAACAAGGCTTCGTGAAGCCGGCATGAAAGTATATGGTATGGGAGAACAAAAAACACCTGCTGCCTTTCGGGCTGCCTGTGATAAGTTCATTTATATTGAGATACTGGAACAGGAGGAGCCGGGCCCTAAGAAAATAAAACTGTCTGAGCTTCGCAAAAAAGAAAAGGTGATCAGCAAAGCTGATAAGAATTTAGTAAGTCTCATCACTTCCAGCATCAATGATATTACAGATGAGAACGGGTGGGCCTTTCTTGGCGAACTGGGAAGTTTGCTATTAAAAAAACGACCCGATTTCGATCCCCGCAATTATGGTTATGAAAAACTGTTACCGCTTATAAAAAGCCTGAATCAATTTGATATAGATGAAAGGGATTCCGGTAGAAAAAATGTGAAGCTGGTATATGTAAAAGCACGGTAGATCAATTCCGTTTGTTCTTGTGTGAGTTAACTTTTCTTACGTACAAGAAGGTAACCCATTTACCTGATCAATATTTTTCTAAAATAATCAGATTGCTTTATTGTTATGTAGCCTGGCATGGTAAATTATCCTCCAATTGTTAAAAGAGATAATTTTTATTTTCTTAATTATCAGCTATTTGCAAACTAGTTTTTTCACTTTTT
Organism: uncultured Chitinophaga sp.; assembly: GCA_964453625.1. Taxonomy (GTDB): domain Bacteria; phylum Bacteroidota; class Bacteroidia; order Chitinophagales; family Chitinophagaceae; genus JJ008. The sequence goes on along the minus strand of CAYVSH010000045.1, from coordinate 8,256 downwards.
AACAACGGGAATTTTACTGGCACTTTTTATGAAAGAGTGGGGATGAGTTTTTATTCATTCATTTTAAAACTACAGTTATGAAAAAGTTTTTCTCAATCATTACGATCTTTACAGTATTAGCGGTTATAATGACCGCCTGTACTTATAACCCTTCTAATGCTCCTTCATTGAACAACAGCGACACTACTGGTTTTGCACAATTCCAGCAATGGAAGGCCTTGCAGGATAAGCAAGAAGCTGATAAAGAAATGGCTGCTGCTGTTAAGCAAAACAAGACCGTTAACTATGCCAGTAGCGGAACGATGAGTTCATCAACTACCAATGAAGCAAAGACAGCCAAGAAAAAAGGCTGGAGTAAAGCGGCCAAGTATGGGGTGATCGGTGGTGGTACAGGTGTGGTGCTGGGTGCCGTTATCAATAAAAGGAACAGGGTTGTAGGTGGTACCGTAGGTGGTGTGGTATTGGGTGGCCTGGGTTATTTATATGGCCGATCAAAAGATAAAAAAGAAGGACGTTATTAAGATAACAGATTTGTTTCATGGCTATACTCCGGGTCCTGCATTTGCAGGGCCCTTTTTATTGTTATTGCAGTGATTCTTTGTATGTTCTTATTTTTGATCCGATATGTCACTTTATATCTGTTCACTTAATTCGGGAAGCAATGCCAACTGTTACTATGTTGGTAATAATGATGAAGCCATTTTGATAGATGCAGGTATTAGTTGCCGGGAAACAGAAAAGCGGATGCAACAAGTTGGTCTTTCGATGGAGAAAGTGAAAGCCATTTTCATTTCACATGAACATAGTGATCATATTACTGGTCTTCCGGGTATTTCTAAAAAATTCCAGTTACCAGTTTTTATAACTGATGCTACATTGCAAAACAGCCGGTTGCCGGTTGAAAAACACCTTATTCGGTCTTTTCAACAAACGAAACCAGTTACAATAGGCCGTCTGAAGATCATTCCTTTCCGTAAACATCATGATGCGGCCGATCCACACAGCTTTATGGTTTCTTACAATGGCATTAATGCAGGGGTTATTACTGATATCGGGTATGCCTGTAAAAAAGTGATCAAATATTTCAGCCAGTGCCATGCTGCTTTTATTGAATCCAACTATTGTGATACTATGCTTGCCAATGGCAATTATCCATATCACTTGCAACAGCGCATCAGCAGTGATATGGGGCATCTCTCGAATGCACAGGCCTTAGAACTCTTTCAGCATTACAGGTCGGACTCGTTGCAATTACTGATACTCTCTCACCTTTCAAAAAACAATAACAGACCTGAGCTTGTAGAAAATCTATTTACTCCACATGCGGGCAAAACAAAGATCTTTGTAACCAGCCGATATGAAGCATCGCCTGTGTTTGTTATTGAAAATAACCACCAAACACCTGTAAGCAGCAAGAAAAAAGTTGAACAGCAGTTGTCTTTATTCTAAAAACATTACAAATTTATCACCGGTTCTTATATCCTTTTGAAACACCGTTGGTTGCTATGTAGTCATTTTTCAGGCAATCAATAATCTTTGACGGAGCATCATTACCTAATTTATAAAGCCTTTCCTCTATTAATGAATTTCCTTTATAAATAAATTCAATTTTATGACAGTAGAAGCTTTCTTCCATATCTATGAATGCTTCAACCGGCTGCCCGGTCTTATCGAAGTATCGTAATGATGATTTTCTGCCACTTCCATCATAATAAAATTTTACACTATGAAACCTGTTTGCAAAGGAGCTATCCATGTTGATTGGATTGTTATTGCTATAATACCTAAACTCAGCTACTCTTGCCTGGGCGTCATAAACAGTAATTATCCGTGAATATCCAGATTTGGAATTAACCTGATTGCCCTTCATGTCCAGCATTATAAGTTCGACCTCCTGTCCATCTTCATTGTACTTTGTTATATTTTCATGATAACCGTTCCACCGATTCATTTTGGAGGTGCTGTTTTCCCAAAAAGACTCTGAAATATCTCTGCCCTGTTCATCATATTTATATTTTACCATATATACTTCATTGGTATTGTCTTTCACAGGATTGTTTTTACTGTCATAATATGATTGCTGTATTATCCTTCCTTTATCATCCCGTACATAAAGATATTTATGAATACCGCTTTTGTTATTGACGGGTGAGCCGTATTTATCGTAGTTAGCAAGAGAAGTCAGCATATCCAGCGGATCATAAGAATAATTGATTCGATGAATACCGGAGAAATTGTTCATCGGGTTGTTCTTTTCATCATAGTATGAGCGGCTAATCTCATTGCCATTTGCATCATATTCATACTGAATTATGGCTACTCCATCACCGGCTTCTGCTGCCCGGGTAATATTTCCTTTCTCATCATACCGGGTTGATTTCCATGTCAACCCATTTTTGTACTCATATCCTGTTTTAGCAACACCGTACGCATTTTTTGTCACTTCATCATTTATACCGATCACTTCTGAGGAAACTGTTTTATCATTTTCATCATATACATATTTGGTTTTAAATCCACCATAACGATTGGTTAATGGCTCATTATCGGTACCAAAGTAAGAAACAGAAACCTGGTTACATCTTTGATCATACTCATAAACTACTTTATGACAATCGTAACTGGTAGAGATAACCGGCATTCCACCTGCATCATAAAACTTCATTTCATTCAACAATGAATACCTGTTCTTATCAGTATATCTTTTATATTTAATAATGGCAACGCCGGATGCATTTGCTGAAACAGTATTTGTGTAAGAAATATATTTTATCTCCGAAAGCAAATTATTCCGGTAAATATATTTTGCACCTTTGCAGGGCAGGTATGAGTTGCGTCCCCTGTTTTTTGAAGTGACTATAAACTCTCCTGGAACAGTAGTGGCAGCATATTTAGTAATATCGGTGGTTTCACCCCACCGATTAGTGGTGGCTACCTGGTTTATCTTACCATTTACAAAACGGATAAGGGTAGTGCTGGTAACAATTCCTGAACTGTTATAAGACTGCACTTTTACCGTTTCATTGTTTGGCTTAAATATTTTGTAATAGCTGCGTTGTTCAGGTTTTACCAACTTATGAAGGCCAAATACACCTGCCGGAGAATAGTTCCAGTCCTTGAATATCTCTTCTTTAGCTGTTGCAGGGATTTGTGCCTCACAGAAATTATCAATTGGTAACATTGCCGCTACAAACAATACAACAAACAAATCTTTTGATTTCATACAACAGGTTTTATCTAAATAAATCTAGTACAGATTTCAGTCAGTTGTACTACCAAGAAGTTGGTATTTAAGTAGTAAAGATTGCTAATGCCCTTATTCCCGAAGGCAGCGGCAGATCAAATAATCAATAAGAGAAAAGAGATTGTTGATGCGAAATAATATGCTACCTTAGAAATGCTTCCTGATTTTTAAACGTAACCAAAACCAGTTATGAATAATTCAAGATCGAAGGCGTTAGCCGCAGTTTTCATCCTGTTTCTTCAATTGCCATTAGAGGCAGCTATAGACCCAACCGACACAAGGATGCTATCTCAACCTGCAATCAGTAAAACACAGATTGCATTTGTGTATGCTGAAGACCTCTGGATCGTAAACAAAGACGGTTCAAGCCCAAGAAGATTAACTATTTCAGAAGGGGTGGAATCAAATCCTGTTTTTTCATCTGATGGAAAAACAATTGCCTTCAACGGTGAATATGATGGTAATACGGATGTATTCATTGTTCCGTCGGAAGGTGGTATCCCCAGCCGGCTTACGTGGCATCCTTCACCAGATGTGGTAAGGAGTTTTACACCGGATGGCAAGTCGGTCTTATTTCTTTCACCGAGAAATGCTTTCAGCAACCGGTATGCACAATTATATACTGTGCCAGTAACTGGTGGTATGGCCACACAATTACCAATCCCAAATGCAAGCTGGGCTGAATACTCGCCGGATGGAAAAAAAATGGCTTATAATCCACTGAGTGATGCATTCAGGCAATGGAAACATTACAGGGGTGGTTCTATTTCCAATATCTGGATCTTTAATTTTTCAGACAACAGCACTATTAAAATCCCACAGCCTGAATCAGGCTGCAATGATGTGAACCCGATGTGGATCGGCAATATGATCTATTTCCGCAGCGATCGTAACGGAGAATTCAATTTATTTTCTTACAACACTGTATCAAAGGAAATAAAACAACTTACCAATTTTAAAGATTTTCCCATTCTGAATGCTTCAGCCGGAAATGGTATTATTGTTTTTGAACAAGCCGGTTATTTGCACACATACACTCCCGGTGAAACCAATACACAAAGAATCAAAATAGGTATCGCCACTGATCTATTAGAACTGAGACCAAGATTTGTGAAAGGTGCCCGATACATCCGTAGTGCAGATATATCACCCAGTGGTCAACGAGTTGTGTTTGATTTCAGGGGAGATATAGTTACCCTTCCTGCTGAGAAAGGTGATGCCCGTAATCTTACCCAAACTACTTCTGTGCATGAAAAATATCCCGCATGGTCTCCTGATGGAAAAAATATCGCTTATTTTTCAGATGCATCAGGAGAGTATCAACTGCATGTGAAAGCACAGGATGGCAAGGGGGAAGCTAAATCCTACAAATTGAACGGCACTGGTTTTTATGCCAATACAAGGTGGTCGCCTGACAGTAAGAGAATAACTTTTACTGATAACGGCCGCAACCTGTACTTACTTGATGTGGCTTCCGGTGCTATCACTAAAATTGCCTCTGATGAATTATATGTGCCCGGAGCATTCCGGAATCTGATGGGTGACTGGTCGCCTGATTCCAAATGGCTTGCCTATACCAAAGTAACAGAAACTCAATTCAAAAAAATATTCCTTTATTCTGTTGATCAGCAAAAGTCTTTTGAATTAACTGATGGATTAAGCGATGCGTCTGAACCTGTTTTTGATAAAGGTGGAAAATATCTTTACTTCTTTGCTTCCACTGATGCGGGTCCGGTTATCAACTGGTTTGATCAATCTAACCAGGATATGCGTTCTACCAGATCCATCTATCTTGTCACTCTTCAAAAAGAAACCATTTCCCCTTTTGCCAAAGAAAGTGATGAAGAAAAAATAAAAGAGCCTGCTGATACTTCAAAAGCAAAAAAAGATGCTGCTGCTGCTGATAAAAAATCGAGTTCATTTACTATTGACTGGGATGGTATTCAAAACAGGATCGTAGACCTGCCGTTAAAAGCCGGTAATTACAGTCTGTTGGGAATGGGTAAGGAAGATGAATTATTATATGTAGAAAGAGAGCCTGGGAGCCCTTCAGGCATGATGCATAAATATGATATCAAAAGAAGAAAAGATAATGAAGTAATAGCTATGAATGGTTATATCCTGTCAGCAGATGGGAAAAAGATGTTGTATGCCAATGCAGGTAACTGGTTCATCAGCGGTGCCGGCGAAAAAGGAGAGCCTGGTAAAGGAATGCTGAATATTACCAGTATAGAAGTAAAAATAGAGCCCAAAGAAGAATGGCCACAGATATTTGATGAAGCATGGCGCATCAACAGGGATTATTTTTATGATCCCGGTATGCATGGTGCCAACTGGAATGCCATGAAAAAGAAATATGCAGTTTTTCTTCCTGATCTTGCCTGCCGCAATGATCTGAACAATGTGATACAATGGATGTGCAGTGAACTGGCAGTAGGTCATCATCGTATAACCAATGGTGGAGATTATTTGCATAACCCTGAAAGAGTGAGTGGTGGTTTGCTTGGGGCTGATTATTCCATTGATAAAAACAGGTATCGTATTAAAAAAATATATGGTGGCCTTAACTGGAACCCCAACCTGCGGTCGCCATTAACCGAACCGGGTGTGAATGCAAACGAAGGAGACTATATACTTGCCGTAAACGGAAAGAATGTAACTGCTGCAGATAACCTGTATAGTTTTTTTGAGAATACAGCGGAAAAGATTGTTGAGCTAACAATTAACTCAACTCCTGATAATTCAGGATCGAGAGTGGTGAAGGTTGTACCTGTTTCAAATGAATTTTCATTACGTAACAGGGATTGGGTAGAAGGCAACCTAAAAAAAGTAAATGAAGCAACAAAGGGACAAGTGGCCTATGTATATGTTCCCAATACAAGTACACAAGGCCATGAATATTTTAAACGTTACTTCTTTCCGCAAGCCAATAAAAAAGCAATCATCATTGATGAACGTTTTAATGGTGGCGGACAGTTAGCCGATTATTATATTGATCTGCTGCAACGTCCTTACCAGGCACACTGGAATATGCGATATGGTAAAGACCTGAAATCACCGAGTGCATCGATACAGGGTCCTAAAGTGATGATCATAGATGAAACTGCCGGTTCCGGCGGAGATATGCTACCATGGATGTTCAGAAAATTTAAAGTAGGTACTCTTGTTGGAAAAAGAACATGGGGTGGCCTGGTTGGTATACTGGGTTTTCCAGAATTCATTGATGGCGGTGGTGTAACAGCACCCAATGTTGCAATCTGGACTAAAGATGGCTTTGTCGTGGAAAACGTAGGTGTCGCACCAGATATTGAAGTAGAGCAAACTGCAGCTGATGTAATAAAAGGAAGAGATCCTCAATTGGAAAAAGCAATTGAAGTTGCATTGAAAGAATTAGAAAAGAATCCACAGGCAGAGCCTAAACGACCACCCTATCCTAACAGGGTTAAAAACTAAAATCATAAAAGGGTTTTCAATTTTTGAAAACCCTTTTTTAAAAACAAGGAAAACCAAGCAAGTAGTTCTTATTGCATAATTGTAATATTCTTTTGGACCAATGCCTGCGTGTAAGTATTGATCAATCGTAATTGATAGAATCCATTTTGCTTTTTACCTAGTGATAATTGCTGTGCCCTATTACCATTTTTAAGAATGGTCTGCTGCACTTTCTGCCCGGTTTGATTCCATAGTTCGGCAATGACAGTATTATTGTTCCAGTTTTCTGGCAATACTATATTCAGCACATTCGAAGCAGGAATTGGAAAGAGTTTCACTTCTTCAGATCTAGGAAAATGTACAAGTTTTACAAGAGAATAACCGCCAGCTCCTTTTTTATCTTTAAAGAAAAGGCGATAAAAGTTATTGCCTTCGACAGGATACATATCGGTAACCGAGTACTCTTTGACTTCTGAAGCATTAAGTCTTTCAATTTCTTCAAAATTTGTTCCATCTACAGATCTTTCTACAATTACCTCATCACTTACATATTTATTATATAGGGTAAAATTGAGCAATACCTGTTTGTCATTTTTGTATGCTTCGAAATTAACCGGAACGGATAAAACAGATTTGGCAGATTTAAACAAACCCAAAATATTCACTGGGTCGAGCTGTGAGGCTGCATTTGAATTATTAGGATAAGTTGTCCAATCTGAAACTGCTGCTGCAACATCATTGCCAAATAATGCGTAGCCGTAAAATTGCTGATTTATTGCTACACCCAAATCCCGCAGGCTAACAAATACACCCCGTAGATTTTGATTATTATTAGTAGATGGCCTGCTGTGCCCATAATATTTTACATCCTTGATCATAATCCCATAATTGAATCCGGCTGCCAGCAGCGGAGTTCCGAATTGCAATGTGTTTACATTTATCATTGGCCCGAAAGCTGTGGGTTCATTAGCAGCATTCAGAGCTGTAATGGCTGCGATCTTAAAGGGATCTCCTGCTCCTCTGTCAATAACAATTGCACCACTTTCTATCCTGTCAGTGTCATTGATTGGCTTTACTCCAGAAGGAATAATAAAGTCAATTCTTTCAATGTTTCCAAAATGAGGAGAGTTGATAGAGTTTTGAAAGATATTATCATATCCACTTGTAAGATTGTTCGACAAAAAAGCATCATCAGGATTTAATACTTCCGGAGCAGTAAAATTAAATGTACCGGATGTAGCCCCGGTAAGTGGTATAGAAGAGTACGCAGCCCAAAAATTAAAGTAGTTTCTGTCATCGCCTACATCTGTATTAGCAGTTCTTCTTAACTTAACAAAACAGCTTACCGGCATTTTAATTACAGGGGTTGAAATGCCTCCTACTGTAAACTGTGTAAGACTTAATGTATTGGTAGCAGCCGGTGCACTGAAGTTAACAGTAAAAGATGAACCCGTACTATCCCAATAAGATATAAGTGTTCCCAGGTTATTTCGAAGTCCTGCACCTTTAAGATTAGGATAAGATACCATGCCTGAAGTTGTACTGGTAGTTGCGATTGAATTTATCGGAGATTGGCCACT